>NZ_MVON01000004.1:0-181976 GCF_002018925.1 Acinetobacter sp. MF4642 | reverse complement strand
CTCGATCGGTCACTTTACCTAGGCAAAAAGGTTCCATTTTTGCCCATTGGGCATCAGTAAGTATGTATCTATCCATAGTACTATTATAAATTAATCAGTAGCCTTTGTTAATTCTCAACAAGCCCTAATATTCACCATTAAATAGATTATTGACTGTCTGTTCACATCTTTATCAGGCTTCACAAATCTGTCATTTAAGATAGATCACGCAGCCTTAGATTCAAATACTCATTATTCTAGACATACGATGACACAATATTGCTACTTTATTAACCACTCTAAAAAACTTCCTCAAAAAAAAGCATGCCATTTTGACATGCTTCTCTGAGTTTAATTGGCAATCAGCCATGTCGCGGCCAATGCCAACAGCCCACCTGAAGTGCCATCAATCCATTTTTGCTTACGTTCATCTATTGGGGACTTCTGTGTCAGTTTTGCAAAAACCAGACTCAAACTACAGTAGACCACAAAAATCATCGCGATAAAGAGTAAAGATAAAATCAAACCTTGACTGACAGTGTTGGCAGATTTATCGATAAATTGAGGCAAGATTGCAAAATAGATAAGCATACCTTTAGGATTTAATAGTGCGGTAAAAAAGCCTTTTTTGATCGGGTTATTTTCCGTTTTTCGGTCTAGTTGCAATTTTTTAGTGCTAAAAACCGACTTTAATAAACCAAAGGCCAAATACAACAAATATGCAATACCCAGCCAGCGGATGGTTTCAAACAAAAGCGGGAAAGACACAATAATGGCAGCAATACCCAAAGCCACTAAAATTGAATGTAGTAAATAGCCTGTACATACGCCGATAGTCGCCATCATGCCTGCTTTTGCATCTTTGCCCATAACTTGAGACAGAATAAATAACATATCTGGCCCAGGTGTAAAAATCAGCGGCAGCACGGTCAGTGCAAAGAGTACATATACAGACATTTCCTTTCCCCTTTCATCCATTAGAAAGTGAAAATTAGTATGTGCGAAATAATACAAAATTGGCTTTCAATTTATTCTATAATAAAACGTATTTTTCAAATTATATTCTAAGATATGAAACAATCACCAAAGTCTGTGCGCATAAAACTTGACCGTATTGATAAAAATATCATTCGCCACTTACAAGACAATGGCCGCATTCAAAATAATGACTTAGCACGAGAAATCGGTCTATCACCGTCTTCATGCCTAAGACGCGTCAAACTATTAGAAGAAGCAGGTGTTATTCAAAATTATACTACAGTGGTTGATCCACAAAAAATTGGCCTTCAACTGATTCTGTTCTCGCGTATTTGGCTGGTCGGTCAAGATGCCGAAACCATCGACACCTTTATTGAAGCCATGAAAGAGCTCCCTCAAGTCATGGAATGCTACATTATTTTAGGGGAATGCGATGCAATGCTGAAAGTTGTAGTACCTGATTTAGAAAGCTATCGCGAGTTCCAATCCACGCATTTGACCAAAAAGAATGGCATTACCAGTGTCAAAACAGACTTGCCAAGTCAAATCATTAAACAAAGTTTCCAACTGCCGCTTGATGAAATCTAATGTCAGCGCATTTAAATTTTGCGATAGAAACGGCGCGTTTACGTCTAAAAGCTTGGCGCACAGATGACTTTCCGGCATTTGCGCAGTTAAATGCCGATGCTCAAGTGATGCGTTATTTTCCTAGTCCACTCACGCAAACAGAAAGCGATGCCCTTGCGCAAACGTTTCAGCAATTCATCAATCAAAATGGTTGGGGCTTTTGGGCAGTCGAACTGAAGCATAGTCAAGAGTTCATTGGATTTACAGGCTTACATGCTCAAGCTGAACGCTTTGATTTTTCACCCTGTGTCGAAATTGGTTGGCGATTGGACTCGAAGTTTTGGCATCAGGGTTATGCCACAGAAGCTGCACAGGCTTGTCTATATTTTGCTTTTTCGGTTTTAAAACTGGATGAAGTTGTTGCTTTTACCGCAGTTCAAAATAGGGCTTCTGAAGCGGTAATGAAACGTCTCGGCATGCAACATCGTGGCTATTTTAATCATCCTAAACTCGATCAAAATAGCCCACTGCTTCGACATACACTCTATGCTATTAAGCCAACTGACTTTCTAAAAAATCACGATGAATATGACTTAAATCAATCAATTCATATTGTCCAAGATTAAAAATTTTCCAGACTTCAAGAAAGTCATCTTTCAAATCAATGCTATTTGAGGGCTGTGCAGTCGCTTGCCACTGTAAATCGGAAATCCATAAATAGCATTGCCCAGTCTCTGCATTAAAAGCCTGAACTTTACCTGCTGCATTGACGCCTTGAACAAATGCATTTTCAGGCAGTACAGGTTCAATATTGGCTAAACTAATTTCAACAAAGTGTTTGACCTGACGCAAACCATAGCCCGCAAAAATGTCTTTTTGCGCGGAGCTGAGTTGATCATACTTTGCTTGTATATCTGAAATCATATACTGACCTATTTTCGCATTTGTCATCTTCAATATAAGCTTAAATCTACCGTTTCATTAAACTGGAACATTAAGCCCATCCTCTTTTAAGTTTATACTCTATTTTTTGCCGATTTATTATTCTACAAAAGTTCATAATCACACTTTTTCTAACAAAAGTGAGCGATCATTGCTACTTATTGATCAAGTTGATTAAAGCAAGAATAATGCCGAATCTCACAGACCGCCCTAGTGCGTAAATGCGTACAATAGTTATCTACGGATGTGTTTACGCCGTTTGTTCTGACCTTTGGCATTTAACCTAAAACACAGCGCTATAGTGCATGCATTATGTGACACTATTTTTTAAAGTATGTATGAACTAAGTTTTCACCTTTTGCTGTGCTCGTGGATGCGTCTGATCATACACTTGAGCCAGTCTGTCAAAATCGACATGGGTATAAATTTGGGTGGTACTTAAGTTGCTGTGGCCTAACATTTCCTGCACTGCGCGCAAATCACCACTGTTTGACAGCATGTGACTAGCAAAACAATGGCGTAGTAAATGCGGATGCAGATCAATATTTACGCCTGCACGCTGTGCTTGAAACTTGACCCGATTTTCAATCTGGCGCATCCCCAAAGGATTGCCCTTTTGAGTAATAAAAACTTGTGCGTCGGGCACAAAATCACCATTCCATAGCGGATAAATGCTCAGCCATTTCATTACTGCATCTTTGGCTTTAGAACCAAAAGGCACAACCCGAGTTTTATTGCCCTTACCTGTAATACGCAGTAATTGTCGGTTAAAGTCGATGTCTTTAATTCTTAAGCCTTGCACTTCCGCTAAGCGTAATCCACTGGCATAAAGCAGCTCTAGCAAAGCTTTGTCTCGATACCACATTTGCTGTTCGACTTCTTTCTCAGGCAAGGCCTGATCCAAAATTTGATTGATGGTTTCAATGTCCACTAGCCCTGGTAAAGGGCGAGGTTTACGTTTGAGTTGAAAGTCATCGGCAGGATTAAATGCCAAATGTTGCCCCTGCTCAGCCCATTTCATAAACTGACGAATAGAGGACAACATCCGCTGTAAACTACTAGAGCTCAACTGTTGATATTCAACTTTTTGCGCAATAAATTCGCGTAAATCAGTGGCTTCAACATCGCCCAACTCAAGCTTTTTCTGTTCGCAAAACAACAAAAAATCAGACACATCTCGTTCATAAGCCTGCAAAGTATGGGCAGACTGATTTTGTATTTCTCGTTGTTTTAACCACATCGCGAGCAGTTGCATAGGCTCAAAAGTCACAAGTCAGCCTCTATAGTTCTATTCGGTGAAAAATTAATTGGCTTTTGTATAGTAGCACTGTCTCAGCTCTTTATATGCCTATTTCATTTTTCATATAAGAAGCACTGACGAATCAGTGCTTCTTATATAAGGCTAAACTTAGTTTTGATAGTAACTCAGATCAATACGTCCTTCGTAGACATTTGAGGTTGGCCCCGTCATCCAAACGACATCACCTTCACGCCATTCGATATGTAACTTACCGCCTGCTAGCTCAATCTCAACAGATGAATCGAGTAAACCACGGCGCATACCTGAAATTGCAGCCGCACAAGCTCCTGTCCCACAGGCCAAGGTTTCGCCGACACCCCGTTCAAACACACGTAAGCGCGCATGCTTTTCATCAATGATTTGCATAAACCCTGCATTCACACGCTGCGGAAAACGCTCATGCGATTCAACCTGAGGGCCTAGACGTGCAACATCAGCTGTAATTACATCAGGAACGATAGTAACTGCATGAGGGTTACCCATATTCACCACATCAATGGTCAATTGCTCATTGTCCGCCAAAGCAATGTCATACAAAGCTTCTGGTGCATCCGCAATAAATGGAATTTCCTGCGGCAAGAACTTTGGATAGCCCATATTCACACGTACCCAGCCATTTTGACCGAGTTCGGGTTCCACAATCCCTGCCTTGGTTTGCACTTTAATCTTGGTTTTTGTAGTGAGCTGACGCTCATGTACAAAGCGTGCAAAGCAGCGCACGCCATTACCACATTGTTCAACTTCAGAACCATCAGCATTGAAAATACGGTATTTGAAGTCGACATTAGGTAAATCGGGTGGCTCAACAATCAACAACTGATCAAAACCGATGCCGAAATGACGATCCGCCAAGCGCTGAATCGTAACAGTATCAAGGAATGCTCTTTGGCTGATTAAATCAACCACCATAAAGTCATTGCCTAGACCATGCATTTTGGTAAATTCTAGTAACATCTTGAATTATCCTTCAGGCAATAAACGTTCTTTGTCCCAAAGCGACTCAATGGTTTCACGCTCACGAATCAAATGTGCGTTTTCACCATCCACCATCACTTCAGCGGCACGACCACGACTGTTGTAATTTGAACTCATGACAAAACCATAAGCACCAGCACCCAATACCGCCAGTACGTCATTTTCTTTGAGTGCAAGCACACGCTCTTTACCTAAGAAATCACCTGTTTCACAAATCGCACCAACCACATCCCACTCTTTTGCCTCGATATCCGAATGTGGTGTAACGGGCTGAATATCCATCCATGCTTCATACAGTGCAGGACGAATCAAGTCGTTCATGGCTGCATCAATAATCGCAAAGTTACGGTGAATAGTCGGTTTGAGTAAATCAACTTTGGTCAGGAGTACCCCTGCATTTGCCGAAATACTACGTCCCGGTTCCATATACACTTTCAAGCCCAATTTTTCTAAAGCGGGCTTCATTGCATTGGCATATTCAAAAACGGTAGGCGGCACTTCATCTTTATAGGTCACGCCTAAACCACCACCAATATCGATGTGTTTCAACTGAATACCCATGGTTTTCAGCTGATCGATCATCACAATCACACGATCTAGCGCATCCACAAAAGGCTGTGTTTCGGTCAACTGGGAACCAATATGACAGTCAATCCCAATAATGTCTAAATTCGGCAGCGTTGCAGCATATTGATAGGTTTCAAAAACTGTATCTGACGGAATCCCAAATTTATTTTCTTTCAGCCCTGTTGAAATATAAGGATGCGTTTTCGCATCTACATCTGGATTGACACGCAATGAAATGGGTGCTTTTTTGCCGAGCTTCGCTGCAACTTTTTGAATCCGATCCAGCTCTGCATGAGACTCGACATTGAAGCATGCAATACCCACTTCTAATGCTTTTTGAACATCGATCTCAGTTTTACCTAAACCCGAAAAGACAATTTTAGAAGCATCGCCACCCGCTTTTAGTACACGAGCCAGTTCTCCGCCGGTCACAATATCAAAACCCGCACCGAGCTTCGCAAGGACATTCAATACCGCAATGTTTGAGTTTGACTTAACCGCAAAACAAATTTGATGATCGATAAAGTCAAAAGCACGATCCATCTCTGTAAAGTGTTTTTCAAAAGTCGCTTTTGAATAAACATACAGTGGTGTACCAAATTGCTGCGCAAGCTGTTGCAGCGAGCATTGCTCAGCGTGCAAAACCCCATGATTGCGGGTAAAACTCATGAATGTATCCTTTCTATGAAGCGTTTAAGGTATTAAGGCTGATTGGTTTCAACTGAAGGTGCAGCAAACTCTTGCTTCACGGGCGCTGTATCTTCCTTTTGTGCAGACGGCTTAGATGCTGCGTCTTTATAAAGCAAATATTTCGCTCGCTTGTCGTAGTTTGGATCATTTGGCATATGTAATGTACCAGACTGACCACAACCGACGAATGCAGTACTCATCACCAAGACACTGATGCAGCAAATGACAGAACGCATCTGATCACCTATTTGATATTTTGAAGAAGTATAACCTGATCAACATACATGACCAAACCACTAAGCGCTAAAGATTATAGTGAGTTAAAAAAAAACGCCAGTTAAAGACTGGCGTTTTTTTAAATGGTATCGATTATTTATGTTTCGGTTTGTAGAAACCAAAATAACCAATAATCAAAATGATAAACCAAATCGGACTCACCATTAAAGCTTTCATGGTATCGGCTTCTAGTGATAACACATAGATCACACCAATAAAGAAAACAATCACAAACCAACAAGTAAATAGACCACCCGGTAGTTTAAAAGTCGATTTTGCATGTAACTCTGGACATGTTTTGTAATACACAATGTAGCTCCAGATAATCATGATCCAGACGCAGATAAACAAAATCGTCGACAGTGTAGTTGCCAAAGTAAAGGCTTCAACAGTATTTGGTACAAAGTACTGTAGTGCAGCACCTAACAGTAAACAAATTGCTGAAAAGTACAATGCATTTGCAGGAACAGCACGCTTGTTTAAGTGGCCAAATGCTTTTGGCCCTTGATCTTCACGAGACAAACCAAACAACATACGCGACGTTGAAAACACACCACTATTCATTGATGACATCACAGAAGACAATACCACCAAGTTCATGATGATTGCTGCTGCTGCAATACCCGCTTGACTAAACAAGTTCACAAAAGGCGAAACCGCCGGATCAATCACGTTCCATGGTGTCACAGACATTACAATCACTAAAGACAGCACATAGAAAACAATGATACGAATTGGAATCGAGTTCACCGCTTTAGGCAAATTCTTTTCTGGGTCTTTAGTTTCAGCAGCCGTGGTACCGACCAGCTCTACACCTACAAAGGCAAAGATCGCAATTTGGAAACCCGCAAGGAAGCCTGTCACGCCTGTTGGGAATATTCCGCCATGTGACCAAAGATGACTAAATGATGCAATTTCACCCGTCGTTGAAGTGAACCCTGTAAAGATCATCCATAAACCAACGGCAATCAACACCACAATGGCAATAATCTTAATCAGTGCAAACCAGAACTCCAGCTCACCAAACAGTTTCACCGTAACCAAGTTCAAGCCCATGATGAACACAATGGCCGCAACACTGATCATCACCCCTTCCCCAGGTGTGAACGGCATCCCTCCATTAAAGAACTGAAGGTAATAAATAATGGCTGATAAGTCCGCGATACCAATCGTGATCCAACATAACCAATAGGTCCAACCAACGAAATAGCCTGCCCACGGCCCAATCAAATCGGTAGAGAAATCGATAAACGATTTGTACTTCAAGTTAGACAGCAGTAATTCGCCAAGCGCGCGCATGACCAAAAACACCATAAAACCAATAATCATGTAAATGATTAAAATAGATGGCCCAGCGAGACTAATCGTCTTCCCCGACCCCATAAATAAACCCGTACCAATCGCACCGCCAATCGCAATGAGTTGTAAATGGCGGTTGGATAAACTCCGTTTTAAATCACCTTGTTCAGAGGTCGATTCTGTATTTTCTAAACTCATTCTTGATGTCGTCTTTTATTTCCAGTCGCCAAAATTACCCGAAAAGAACAAAAAAATAAAAATAAAATTGTATTAATCTATATTTTCAACATCTTTTGAAAAGTTAATTAATTTTTCTTATATTTAACACGACAAAGGACACGTAAAAGTTCCTGTTGAAAAAATCAGCAAAACACTTGTCAAAAATAAATTTCCGTGTAACAAATACAACAAGACTAAAAATCAATAAAAAATCGTGCAGGAAGCATGACTGTGGCATATCAATTGCTTAATAAAACTCAAAATTTTTCTAGAAATTTCAAGTTTTAAAACATAGAGGACTAAAAGAAAAATGAATACACAAAGTTTACAAACTTTTATGGAAACCATCAGTGGTTGGGTCTGGGGACCCTATATGTTGGTCCTCATTGTCGGAACAGGGATATTCCTCACATTACGCTTGTTCTTCTGGCAAATTCGCATGTTGCCTCTGGCCTTTAAACAAGTCTTTGGCAAACATGACCAAGCACATTCTCATGCCGGAGATATCTCGCACTTTGCATCACTCATGACAGCACTCTCTGCCACCATTGGTACGGGTAATATCGCCGGTGTTGCAACCGCTTGTGTCCTTGGTGGCCCAGGTGCGGTGTTTTGGATGTGGATGACAGCACTGTTCGGTATGGCAACCAAATATGGTGAAGGCGTACTGGCAGTTAAATACCGAATCAAAAATGAAAAAGGTGAAATGTCTGGCGGTCCAATGTACTACATTGAACGCGGCCTAAAATGGAAGTGGTTGGCACTGATTTTTGCACTATTTGGCACCTTGGCATCTTTTGGGATTGGCAGTTCAGTGCAATCCAACACAGTTGCCCTCGCTGTTGAAAACAGTACGGGAGTTGCAACATGGATCACAGGTATCGTCATTACGGTATTCTCCGCTTTGGTTATTTTAGGCGGGATTAAATCGATTTCTAAAGCTGCTTCTTTCATCGTGCCGATTATGGCGATTGGCTATGTCCTCGGTGGCCTCATTATTATCTTCAACCATCTTGAACTCGTCATGCCTGCACTTGAACTGATCTTCCGTGATGCCTTTACGGGTGAAGCGGTAGCAGGTGGCGCAATTGGTGCTGTCATTCGTTACGGTGTCGCTCGTGGCGTCTTCTCAAATGAAGCTGGGATGGGTTCAGCACCCATTGCTGCCGCTGCTGCAAAAACCGACCACCCTGCACGTCAAGGCTTAGTCTCAATGACAGGTACGTTTATCGATACCATTATCGTTTGTAGTATTACAGGGATCGTTTTGGTTATGGGCTTTATTATGGCGGGCAATAGTTTTGGTGGCGAAACAGGCGCGGTATTAACCACTCATACTTTTAACCAATTACTGCCGGGTGTCGGAGGCTGGATCGTGACTTTTGGTATTGTGTTCTTCGCTTACTCCACCATTTTAGGTTGGTGCTATTACGGCGAAAAATGCTGTACATATTTACTCGGTGAAAAGTATGTTCTGTTGTACCGTCTCATTTACATCGCATCAGTCTTTATTGGTTGCGTGGCATCTCTTGATTTAGTCTGGCTATTTGCCGATACCTTTAATGGTTTAATGGCGGTTCCAAACTTAATTGCCTTGTTATTGCTGTCGACGGTGATTGTGAAAGAGTCACGTGATTTTGTCGAAAAACGTAAATCAGGTGAGTTGTACTAAGGTTATTTTCAAAGCAAATTTTTAAAATCTTCAATCGTTAAGCCACCTTCGGGTGGCTTTTTGATTCAGTGCATTCATTTCAAATCCAATCCTCTGTATGCTGTTGAACCATCGAATACTCCAAATAGTGCATCAAATAAAGCATGGCAAAAGCAAAAAGTGTTTACCGCTGTGAACAATGTGGCGCTGACCATTCAAAATGGGCGGGCCAATGTTCTGAATGTGGAGAATGGAATAGTCTAGTTGAAGTCAATATTGCACCAGCAGTCACACATCGTGCGCAGCCCAAAATGGGTGGCGGCTATGCAGGTCAAGCTGCTGCTATTACCACCTTAAATCAAATTTCAGTTTCACATGAGACTCGATTGGCTACAGGAATTGGTGAGTTTGATCGTGTGCTTGGCGGTGGTCTCGTCACGGGCTCTGTGGTACTGATTGGTGGTGATCCGGGTATCGGGAAATCGACTATTTTATTGCAAACGGCAACGCATATGGCCGCAGCCAACAGTGCGGCATTGTATGTCACAGGTGAAGAATCACTTTCTCAAGTGGCCTTACGTGCAAATCGTCTTGATCTGCCTACGGATAAACTCAAAGTCATGGCAGAAACCTGTGTCGAGCGGATATGTGAAATGCTTGCCCATGAGCGTCCAGCCGTGGCAATTTTAGATTCCATTCAAACCCTATATACCGAAACACTCCAGTCAGCGCCGGGCGGTGTTTCTCAAATTCGTGAGTCCGCAGCTTTACTGACACGTTTTGCTAAGAATAGTGGTACAGCCTTGTTCATTGTCGGACACGTCACCAAAGAAGGTGCACTGGCTGGCCCGCGTGTGCTTGAACATATGGTGGACTGTGTTCTGTACTTTGAAGGTCAGTCCGACTCACGTTATCGGATGATTCGAGCTGTTAAAAACCGTTTTGGTGCAGTCAATGAACTCGGGGTTTTTGGCATGACCGATAAAGGCTTAAGAGAAGTAGCGAATCCTTCAGCCATTTTCTTAAGCCGTTATGATGAAGCCATTGCAGGCTCAATCGTGATGATCAGCCGTGAAGGCACACGTCCTCTGTTGGTTGAGGTTCAAGCTTTGGTTGATGATGCACATGGTCAACCGCGCCGAGTCTCCTTAGGTTTAGAACAAAACCGTTTAAATATGCTCTTGGCGGTAATGCATCGCCATGGTGGCGTGCAAACATCTGGACAAGATGTCTATGTCAACGTTGTCGGTGGTTTAAAAATCACGGAAACAGGCTCTGACTTGGCCGTCCTATTGGCCTGTGCCTCTAGCCTGCGAGGTAAAGCACTACCACAACAATTGGCTGTTTTTGGCGAGGTAGGACTCTCTGGAGAAATTCGCCCAGTCCCTAATGGACAGGAACGCTTAAAAGAAGCCATTAAACATGGTTTTAAATACATTATTCTACCGCGAGGCAACGCACCGCAAAAAGACATTGCTGGGGTGAAGGTCATCGCCGTGGCGCGCTTACATGAGGCACTCACTGAAGCCATGAGCTTAAGTGACGAACTCAACTAAGCTAAATTCCATTCAATTGGATTTCTCATAAAATAAACACGTTTTTTATTGAAATTTAGGATGAAAGACTGCATAAAGGTAGAGTTAAAATTTATTTTTTATAGAGTAGGAAAATTTGATGGAAGTTCGACAGCGTGGTTTGATTGCTGGTTTTTTAACAGCGGCTCTTTTAGTTGCACCCTTAGCCGCAGAAGCTAAACGTGCAGGTGGTGGTAAAAGCCACGGCATGAGCCGTCAAGCTGCACCAACTCAGTCTTATCAACAACCTCGTCAAGCAACTCCAGCTCAACAACCTACCGCGCCCGCTACAGCTCCAGCTAAATCTGGTCCAGGCGTCGGTGGTATGGTTGCGGCTGGTGTAGCGGGTGCTGCAATTGGTGCTGTAGCTGCAAATGCATTGGCAGATGATAACTCTGCTTCTCAAGCGCAAGCACAGGAAGAAAAAGGTGGTATTCCGAGCTGGATTTGGATTCTTCTTGCCGCTGCTGTTGCCTTCTTCATTTTCCGTAAAATGGGCGCAAAAAAAAAAGTAGCACCTAATCCATACGCGCCAAACAATGGTTCAACTCAAGCACCGTTTGGCCAACAAGCTGCACCACGTACATCAAATGACAACAGCAACATTTTTGGCCAGTCTGTAGGTGGTTCAGCTGCTACACCACAAAACAACGCACCTTTTGGCACTGCCTATACCAATAGTGGTAGTCAGCTGCCAGACGGTACAGAACCTGCGGCTTTCTTACGTATTGCTCGTCAACGTTTCAATCATATTCAGTCGATGAACACGGCAAGTAACATTTCTGAAATTCAGCGTTATTTAACACCTGATCTTTACCAGTCTATGTATCAAGACATTATGGCAAACCAAGATCAAGATGTAGCTGAGTTTTCAAACCTTAATGCGATGGTTGCGGACTCTGCGACAGAAAATGGCCAATACGTGGTTAGCGTACGTTTTACTGGTACAGTAAGTGAAGACCTCAACAGCTTACCGCAACCTTTTGCTGAAGTTTGGCACTTTGTAAAACCTGCGGGTTCTACCCAAGACTGGCTCGTTGCGGGTATCCAGCAAGAAGCGTAATTTCCAGATATATAAAAACAGCGACTTCGGTTGCTGTTTTTTTGTGCCCTATAAATCCTCCTGTAGATTCAACCGAGTCATCAGCACCTCGCTTAAACAAAAACACCATTCAAAACGATAACAGCAATGGTTTTCCTAAAAGTTAGGCTCAACATTTCCAAATAAGTAAAACCTATCATCTATGTTAAATAAGAATCACACAAAGAGACTACACAAGGCATCCTCAGTCATACACCTTCTTTTAGCTTCGACCTATACCTCCACACAAATAAGTTCATCGTGTTATGAATGCTTGATGCCATTGGGCAATATCTAAAAATAAGTGAGCTTTGATTTTCGACTAAAACTGAGATCATCATTTACCAATCTTAGGCATTTAAAATGCACAGGGTTTTTATTGATCATGCTCTGCATTTAATATTCACACTGTAAATCATCTACTCATAAAAAATGCCTCTATAAAGAGGCATTTTTTATTTACGTTTTTTAGTCTTATTCAGGTAATGGGATAAATTGAGAGTCCTGATTTTGCTCTTTTCTTTCCCCAACAACCACAGCAACATCTAAAGGTTTGCCATCGCGCTCAAGTGAAATCTGAATGGTGCTATTTGGCGGTTGTAGAGCCACAAAATTAATCAAATGTGAGGTTGAAGTAATCACTTCATCATTCACTTTCACAATCTTGTCGCCTTTCTTTAAACCAGCTTTTGCAGCAGGTCCCGCTTTTAACACATCCGCGACAACCACACCTGGCCCTTTAGGCTCTAAGATATTGACTTGTTCAACAGGCAATAAACTAATACCTAGCCAACCACGTACCACACGACCGTCTTTAAGAATAGAGTTCAGTACTTGTTGGCAAATTCTTGCAGGAATGGCGAAACCAATACCTAAAGACCCACCTGACTGAGAGAAAATCGCAGTATTAACCCCAATCAAATTCCCCGCGACATCAATCAAAGCACCACCAGAATTACCAGGATTAATTGCAGCATCGGTTTGAATGAAGTCCTCATAGGTGTTAATACCTAAGTCAGAGCGTCCTGTAGCGGAGACAATACCTTGCGTAACCGTTTGTCCCACACCAAATGGGTTACCAATGGCCAAGACTACATCACCCACTTCGTTGCCGCTTAGCTTAAAAGGTAAAACAGGCAGTTTCTCTAGCTCAATTTTAATCACAGCCAAATCGGTATCGGGGTCGGTACCAATCACTTTTGCCACTGCTCGACGACCATCTTGTAAGGCCACAACAATTTGATCGGCTTGAGCAATCACATGGTTGTTTGTCAAAATATAACCATCAGGACGAACAATCACACCCGAACCCAAGCTGTTTTCATTTTTGTTTTGGCTAAACTGATCTGGAATTTGATTGCCAAAAAATTCACGGAACGCAGGATCATTGAGTAATGGATGGTCAAGTTGTTTGACTTTTTGCGTGGTAAAAATATTCACTACTGCTGGCGCAGCCACTTTCACGGCGGCACTATAAGAAACCACCCCACCGGTACGCGTGGTGTTAATTAAAGGCTCAACCTTTTCAGCAGGCATCTTAATACCATCCGACGCCACAGGCGCTTTTGGCTTTTGATACTGCTGCCAAGCAAAAAATCCAGCAATGACTAAAATGAGTAATACCCAAGGTAACCAGGAAAAGGTCCTGCGCACGATTTCACCCTCTAAAATGTTTTAATTCATTGATGACTAAGTAATTTATGCCTATTGTAAAGCGAAATTTAAGCCGAAGCACAAAAATAAGCAAGAGTTTTGTCATGCTTTAGTTACAATAAACAATAGGTTCCGATGTAATCAATTTAAAAGAGTTTTTAAGTCGATATGGCAAAATTACAAGACATTATTCAGTGGTGTGCTCAAACCCTTAAATCACCTGAGTTTAAGGACTATGCACCGAATGGCCTTCAAATTGAAGGAAAGACCGAAGTGCGTAAAATTTTAGCTGCTGTGACTGCATCGCAAGATGCCATAGATGCCGCGATCCGAGAAAATGCGGATCTTTTACTGGTGCATCATGGTTATTTTTGGAAAGGTGAAACCTCTCCCATCACAGGTATGCGCGGTAAACGGATCAAGAGTCTGATTCAACATGATATTTCTTTGTTGGCATATCACCTCCCCCTCGACAGCCATGCGAGTCTTGGAAATAATGCAGCGATTGCAGATTTGCTCAAACTGGAACGTATTGAGGCGCTTGACCCATCTGAGCGTCATCCTATTGGCAATATTGGTTATTTAAACCAGCCTATGCCTGTAGAAGAGTTTAAAAAGTTTGTGTCTGAGAAATTAAAGTTTGATGTTACCCATCTTCCTGCGGACAAGACCATGATTGAAAAAGTTGGTTTTTGTACCGGTGGTGCACAAGATTTTATTGTAAAAGCCGCTGAACAAGGCTGTGATGCCTATATTTCAGGCGAAGTCAGTGAACGTACCTTCTATGAAGCTAAAGAATTAGGCGTACATTATTTTGCTTGCGGACATCATGCGACTGAACGCTATGGCGTGCAGCGATTAGGTCAAGCCATTTCAAAACAATTTGATATTGAATATGTTTATTTCGAGTTAAATAACCCGATCTAAGCAATCACTGGGATGAGGCTTCTTTCATCCCAGTCCTTTCAATGCGCTTACATTGCATGGCATCCGACATCACTTCCATTTCAGCAAATGATTAATTTCTAAAATATTATTCCTAGCCTTTCATCTTTTTAAAACAAAACATAGCATCAGTTCAAAAGCGCTTTGCATCTCATTCTTGTTATACATACTGAACTTCCAACCCAATATGAACAATAAAACTTGCTATCTTCTACCTTAAAATTGCAAATAATAAACATATTGATTCTCATTAACTTTTAAGTAGATAATGAAACTGCTTTAAAAAATCCCAATAAAACAATTTTGATGATTAAAGGAATCAAACACATGGCTTATTCTTTACCCGCTCTTCCTTATGCCTATGATGCACTCGAACCCAATATTGATGCGAAAACCATGGAAATTCACCACAGTAAACACCATCAAACCTACATCAATAACATTAATGGCGCGATTGCAGGCACAGAATGGGAGAAACTGTCTGTGGAAGATTTGGTTGCCAAAGTCAATGAAGTCCCTACTGATCTTAAAAATATGGTGATCAATAATGCAGGTGGTCATGCCAATCACTCACTGTTTTGGACTGTCATGAGTCCACAAGGTGGTGGGCAACCAACTGGAGCTGTGGCAAAGGCTATTGATGAGCAACTCGGGGGTTTTGATACTTTTAAAGAGGCTTTTACCAAAGCAGCGATTAGCCGTTTTGGCAGTGGTTGGGCATGGCTGAGCGTGACACCTGAGCACCAGCTGATTGTTGAAAGCAGTGCAAATCAGGATTCCCCACTGATGCACGGTCATACCCCTATTCTCGGTTTAGATGTATGGGAACATGCGTATTATCTAAAATACCAAAACCGCCGTCCTGAATATATTAATGCCTTTTATAATGTGGTCGATTGGGATGAAGTAAATCGACGTTACCATACTGCGTTACAAGCTAAAAATTAATCAACCACCTCAATCCATCTAGAGCTTAGAGTCTTTTAAAATGAATATATTCTGTACGAAAGGCTCTAACGATATCTTGTGTATCGTATATGTCTCCTTGCGAAGTTTTTTGCATATTTTGTGTATTAAAAGACTGCCCTATTGTCTATAGAATCATTTACAATAAATGCACTTAAAGTAAAACCCAGCAAATCTGCAAGGAATGAAACATGACAACCATTACTTTACCTGCACTTCCATATGGCTACGAAGATCTTGCTCCGCACATCAGCAAAGAAACTTTAGAATTCCACCACGACAAACACCATAATACTTATGTTGTTAACCTAAACAACCTAATCAAGGGTACTGACCTTGAAGGCAAAACTTTAGAAGAAATCATCACAGCTTCTGCTGGTGATGCAGCTAAAGCAGGTATCTTCAATAACGCAGCACAAGTTTGGAACCACACATTCTACTGGAACTGTATGGCTAAAAACGGTGGTGGTAAAGCAACAGGTGCTTTAGCTGCTAAAATTGATGAAGTGTTCGGTTCTTACGAAAAATTCGCTGAAGAATTTGCTGCTGCTGCAACAACTCAATTCGGTTCAGGTTGGGCTTGGTTAGTTGCTGACGAAGTAAATGGCAACCTTTCTATTCTTAAAACTTCAAATGCAGACACTCCACTTGCACACGGTAAAGTTGCAGTGTTAACCATTGACGTTTGGGAACATGCTTACTACATCGACTTCCGTAATGCGCGTCCTGTTTACATCAAAACTTTCCTTGAAAGCCTTGTAAACTGGGATTATGCAAACGCGAAATTTGCAGGTCAAGCTGCTGGCGTTGAAAAATAAGATTCGTCTTGTTTAAAAAACCGCTCTTTTTGAGCGGTTTTTTTGTTTTTGCTGCCTAAACGCATATTTATAAAGCAAACAATTCATTTCTCAATATTTTTTGCTTGACCCATTTTCCTTTCCTCCCTAAAATGCGCATCAGATTCTCCAATAGCTCAGTCGGTAGAGCGACGGACTGTTAATCCGCAGGTCCCTGGTTCGAGCCCAGGTTGGAGAGCCACTATTCTTCCATAGCTCAGTCGGTAGAGCGACGGACTGTTAATCCGCAGGTCCCTGGTTCGAGCCCAGGTGGAAGAGCCAAGATTCTAAAAAGCCCAAGCATCGTGACTTGGGCTTTTTTATCGCTCATTATTCTGATCCACAAACCTATACCATTCTGGTATACAGTTATGACATATCAAATTGTTTATAAAAAAAACATTTAATCTAAAATTCGACTTTTTTTAGCATTGTAACTTGACCGATATGTAAATTTCTCTATACTGCATTTCAGATTCTCCAATAGCTCAGTCGGTAGAGCGACGGACTGTTAATCCGCAGGTCCCTGGTTCGAGCCCAGGTTGGAGAGCCAAATTTTAAAAAGCCCAAGCATTATGACTTGGGCTTTTTTTCTATCCATGTAGATGATATTCACCTATAAGTAAAACCAAAATCACTCTAAAGCAGCTCTCCATACAGGCCCTTCTCATCTCGACTCCCCCAAAACATCTTCATGAAAAGTGTGTGGCCGAATCAAATCGCACCAATAAAAGCTAAACCGTTTATTTTTAAATCATTTAAAGCAAATTATATAAAAATATCAGGCCAAAGACTTGACCCTTTGAGCTTTGCCACATAGAATGCGTGCAGATTCTCCAATAGCTCAGTCGGTAGAGCGACGGACTGTTAATCCGCAGGTCCCTGGTTCGAGCCCAGGTTGGAGAGCCAAAATTCTAAAAACCCACTCCATGCGAGTGGGTTTTTTCTTTGCGCTAGAAAATATTGTGTTCGATCTAAGTCAAATCATCTTTTTTATCATCGGCTGCCTCGCCACTATTACGTTAGTGATGATGGTCTACCCTGACCTATTTCGCCGTAAACAAAAGTTTTATGCCAAACACGTCATTACACCATTTGAACGTAAAATGTTTATTCGCTTAAAAGAAGCCTTTCCACGCCATCATGTTCTAGCCCAAGTTTCATTTAGTTCGCTGATTACCAGTGATCACTATAAAATACGGGCCAAATTTAACCGTAAAGTCACTGACTTCGTTTTATTAGATGAACAATTAGCGGTCGTGGTGATTATTGAACTCGATGATCCTTCCCATATCGGCAAAGAACAAGAAGATGCAGAACGTGATGCCATGCTCAATGAAGCAGGTTACATCGTTCTGCGTTTTACAGAAATTCCAAGCATTCGCCAACTGCACAAACACATTGGTATCACGCCTGCAATGCGTGCTTGAATTATTTTGAGATCGCGCTGCTCGCTTCCTGCTGTGTGAATTGCTTTTCGGCAGCCAATTTTTCTTGAATACGCTGCTGTTGTTCTTCCTTAATACGCTGATATTCCGCTTGGTTTTTTGCATCGCTTTTTACCGCTAAAAAAGCAATCCCTAAAATAAGCAATGGAATCACAATACCAAGACTCGCCAAAAACATCACTTTCGGCGTTAGTTTTTTAGTTGATTTCGTCATAGCCAGCCTATTCCCAATATCTAGATTTTGATGGGCCAATACTATAACAAAAAAAGAGCCTCAATCATGAGGCTCTGTCTTCAGTATAAATATTTAATTTAATGCCAGTTAGGGTGCTATGCCTGTACAGTTGACGTTCTGGCTCGCATCCTTTTGCGCATCAGTTAACACAATACCCGTACCCGCAGCCATATGGGTCTGAATAAAGTCTACAGCCTCCGCATTCCGACAAACTATGGCTTGGGTATGAGATGCACCTATAACTGGATCAAGTGTCACATTTGGTGAACCCAATGTTTTCAAGTTTGCAACCAAAGCTTGGGTAATTGGATAGGGTACATTTGTATCTGCTGTGCCTTGTATTACATAGACTGGTTTATCAATTCGTTTAGTCCCAGGCTGACTACTGATTAAGAAGTTTTTTACGGTTTCATTGGTTGCAAACACACTAGTATCTAAACCAGGATAATCCATGACTTTTTTATCAAGATTTGCTGTCATAAACTGAATAATATCGTCTTTAAATTTATTAATTAAGCTTAAACTTGGGTCACTATCATTGTCTAAACACAGGCCATTATCCCCTGTTGAACCTTCTGCAAACTCAGCCAAAGATTTGGCACGTGATTGGAAAATATCTTGATAATTAAATCGTGGCTCATAAGCTTTAATACCCACCCCTGTTAACGCTGCATAAGCCAATAAAGTTGCATAAGTATCCACCGATGTCCGATATGCTAGAGGGACATTAGCAGCCGTTTCACGTGCTTCGATGTCAGCCAATGCAGCAGGCGCAACTTCAAGAATAATTTTACCCAAACTCGAAGCTGGTGCACCCGCCACAGCACCTTTATAGGTTGCATCTGTATTAGCAAACTCGGCTGTACCCAATGATGCATGCCCAACCTTGTGATTGACCAATCGACATCCATGCTCCATTTAACTGGGTACCATAATGCTCTTTTGCGGCCTTTACGGCTGCAATGGCAGAATTTAGCTTGGCTCGACAAATTCAAATAAGGATGTACACCTGATGTACCTAGACCTTCATAATCTGGAGCAACAATGACATAGCCTGCAGCCAATAATGTATTCGCTAAAATTTTAAAGCGTGGATGAATCACATTTTTACTTGGTGCACAATCATCTCCACCTCCGACCGTGCTATGCTCCCAAACCACTACACGATAACCATCTGTAGGTGGTGCTACTTTAGGGAACATCACCAGCGCCGTTGCTTTAGCGGTCTGACCTTGAACATTTTCCATGTTATACATCATTACCTTAATAGAAGCTGCAGTGGTTAATGTGTCTTCTGAATAGGCACTTTCAGAAACATAGGTCTGTTTTTGATTTGAAGCGGGCGAATCATCATCGTCATTACAAGCAGTTAAAGACAGCATTGAAACGGCAACTGTAAGGGCTAATGCTATTTTCGAGCGTTTCATAAAATATACTTTTATTCATTGTTTTTTTAAGCATGAAACTACATGCCGTTTTATTAAGACATAATAAAAGCGCCCTGTATAGGACGCTTTTCAACCAAACAATCACTTTAAATAATTAATTCTAAAAAGATTCCAGTAAAAATAATGAATCCCACCCAACGATTGTGACGGAATGCCCAAAAACAATACTGTGGATCTCTATCTTTGGTTTTTGACCATTGATAAATAAAATCAGCCACGACTACCAGCAATGCGATTAAACCCAATGGCATCAATAAATTTTCAAGGTAAAGCGCCGCACCGATCAAAACGACACTCATCGCCTGTAAAAGTGCAATGATTTGAATATCAAAACGACCAAACAAAATGGCTGTCGACTTCACCCCAATTTTTAAATCATACTCACGGTCAGTAATCGCATATTGAGTATCGTACGCTACAGTCCAAGCCAGATTGCCAAAATACAGCAACCAACAGGTTAAATCTAATGGTTTACCCATGGCCGTAAATGACATCGGAATTCCCCACGAAAAAGCCATGCCTAAAACAACCTGAGGCAAATGGGTATAGCGCTTCATGAAAGGATATATAAATGCGAGAAAAAGCCCACCTAAAGCACAATAGAATGTTTCAATCGGTAGAAATAACAACATACAAGCACTAGCAAAGACTAAAGCTAGAAACACATAAATGGCTTCTTTGGCCGTGATAATCCCTGTTGCTAAAGGCCTCGTTTTAGTGCGCTCTACATGCGCATCGACCTTCCGATCAGCAAAATCATTAATTGCACACCCAGCCGCACGCATAAATATCGTGCCAAGTACCATCGGAATCAGAATACCAATTGGCGGTATGCCCTCTGCTGCAATCCATAGTGCCCACATGGTAGGCCAGAACACCAATTCTGTGCCAACAGGCTTATCAAAACGACATAAATAATAATAGGCTTCTAAACGTTCACGCCAAGTAATTTGATGCGCAGTTGTCATGACTGTCCTTCAGATGCTGAATTCTGCTTTTGCAAAAATTGCTCAAAACTCGCTAAAAAAGTTTCTTGAACAATAAACTTGCAACCGTGCCAAGTATAACAGCTCTGTCTAGTCCAGCCATCTTCTAGCCAAATCACACGACGTTCACATGCTGGATTGGTGCGCTGAAACAAGAACCAACCAATCGGTTTTTTACCAATATGTTTAAAAAGCCGTGCGCGGCCTTGCAAACTTAAGATCGGGAAAATGCTTTTAGCTTTGACCCAAGGCTCTACATCACTGCCATATAAAAAACTTTCTCGTACCCATGACGTATGCTGAAACGGCATGCCCATCCATTTTGCATCGATAAACTGAAGACGCTGAAAATACTCTTTGGTTGGTTGAACCCTAAATGTTCCATCAGCCAAATCCTTCAGTTGCTGAGTAAGTGAACCTGAAGCATATAACCATGTTTTCAGTTCAGCTGGAATCTGCTGCATAAGCCTACCTGTACCATTGATTTACTGTGCGCTTAAACGCTTTTTGAGTTATGCAGAATGTCATTGATTCAATTCTAAGATCAATCTTTAGCAATTATCTGTTTTTGCAATGGTTTCAAATTTACCCTGCGGAGTTTTTACCAAAATAAAACCTTCAGCACTCAAGTAAAAACTTTGAGGATAATCATAATCCAGTGCTAACTCAGGGCTTTTCAATGCAACAAATTCTGCCTGCTTGTAGCCTTCAGGGGTGCGACCAACTTCGATATAAATCACCATCGAAAAATTTAGCTTAAAACCTTTGTCGTGATCTTTAGGGTCAATCCAAGGATAAAAACTGGTGTGCTTCTTACGCTGTGCCATTGCTCTCATCAATTTTTTTCAAGTTAAACAGATGATACAAAAAAACCCGCGGCTAGCGCGGGTTTTTTGCAGCGAAATTCAGTTCAGAATTACAAGCTGTAGTACATATCAAATTCAACTGGGTGAGTTGTCGTGTTCAAACGACGCACTTCTTCAGTTTTAAGTTCGATATATGCATCAAGCATTTCTTTAGTGAATACACCACCTTTAAGAAGGAACTCGTGATCCGCTTGAAGCGCTTCAAGAGCCATATCTAGGCTGTGCGCAACTGTAGGGATTTTCGCTTCTTCTTCAGGAGGAAGGTCGTATAAGTTTTTATCAGCTGCTTCACCTGGGTGAATCTTGTTTTGGATACCGTCAAGACCCGCCATTAACAATGCAGCGAAACCTAAGTACGGGTTCATCATTGGATCTGGGAAACGAGCTTCGATACGTTTGCCTTTCGGGCTAGAAACGTAAGGAATACGGATAGAAGCAGAACGGTTACGTGCTGAGTAAGCCAACATAATCGGTGCTTCGAAGTGCGGAACTAAACGCTTGTACGAGTTTGTAGATGGGTTCGTAATTGCGTTCAATGCACGAGCGTGTTTGATTACACCACCAATGAAGTAAAGCGCCATTTCTGACAAACCAGCGTATTCATCACCAGCAAACAAGTTCTTGCCATCTTTAGAGATTGACATATGAACGTGCATACCAGAACCGTTATCACCAACCATTGGCTTAGGCATGAAAGTCGCAGTTTTTGCATATTGGTGCGCAACGTTCCAAACCGCATATTTGAACTGTTGTACTTCGTCAGCTTTACGAACCATTGTGTTGAAGCTTACACCAATTTCTAATTGGCAAGATGCAACTTCGTGGTGATGTACTTCTACACGACCTGGGCCCATGATGTCTTCAATACGCGCACACATATCAGCACGCATGTCATGTGAAGAGTCAACTGGAGGAACTGGGAAGTAACCGCCTTTAACACGTGGACGGTGACCAGAGTTTCCGCCTTCGTAGTCTTTGTTTGTTGACCAAGCAGCTTCTTCAGCAATCAATGTATGGCGCGCGCCAGACATATCAATTTCCCATTTTACTTCGTCAAATACGAAGAATTCTGGTTCTGGACCAAAGAATGCAGTATCACCAATACCTGTCGATTTTAGGTATTCTTCAGCACGGCGAGCAATCGAACGCGGGTCACGGTCATAACCTTGACCTGTTGATGGCTCAATAACGTCACAAGTAACAACTACTGTCGGCTCAGCGAAGAACGGGTCGATAAAACCAGTTGCAGCATCTGGACGTAAGATCATGTCAGATGCTTCAATGCCTTTCCAACCAGCGATAGAAGAACCATCAAACATTTTACCGTCTTCAAAAGTATCTTCGTCGATAGTATCTGCTGGGTAAGTTACGTGTTGTTCTTTACCCTTAGTATCCGTAAAACGGAAATCGACCCATTTTGCGCCACTTTCTTGGATGAGTTGTAGGACCTTGTTCGCCATGCTCATTTTGCTCCGATGAATTTTTGTTGCACTCTTTAGTGCGTGTTAGTAGTTGGTTGTTCTAAAGCAATTACCGTACCAACTTTAAAAAGCTTAGCTAAAATATTGAATTCATTATCAGAATAACAGTTTTAAGCTGTTTGCTTTGGCTCTATTATACTGAGCTAAAAAGTAAATGCACCATATTCAAGCATGCTTCTTCACATTTAATCTAAAAGATTTTGAGTGTGGATCATAATGGTGCATTTTTAAATTTCACTGTGCAATTTCCACCCGTTTTTTATAAATTAGAGCGCTGTTTAAGCTGTTTTTTTCGCCTTGATTTGACCTCCACACCTCATATCACGGTGGGAAACATTAATAAAACCAAATATAATCAGCATAATTGACTGTTTTTATTTGATTTTAAAAAAAGTAAAAACCTCTCCTTTCAAACCAAATATAAACCCGATATCTCAGATGTGAGCAAGCAAAAAAATATGCTCTGTTTTGGTGACATTAGGGGAGTTTTTAGCTCACAACATCAGAAGATATCCTTTTATATTCCTTGAATATGCATGCTTCATGACATTTACACATAGTCCACGAGGTTTCTCGTTAGAGTTTGAATCTAAGATATTCATAAACTCTATATCAGTTAGTAACAAAACCCATTGTAATTTTTAGGCCCGAAAAAAAATGTCACGCCCTAGCTGTGTATTTTTTGCTATGATAATTTCGGTTTTGTGCCTCCATTCAAGTCATTGAATGAGAAAAATAATTTACTTATAGCTTTATAATGTAAACGCACGAATACCATAGGACTCTTCAAGCACATTTATCTGCATAAATTTCAATAGGTTAAGCTCATGCTTTTAATGATCGACAACTATGACTCTTTTACATACAACATCGTCCAGTATTTTGGCGAGTTAAATCAAGAAGTAAAAGTAGTACGTAATGATGCCGTGACATTGGAAGATATTGAGCGATGGCAACCTAAGTATCTTGTAATTGGCCCTGGTCCATGCTCACCTTCGGAAGCAGGAATTTCTATTCCAGCCATTCAGCATTTTGCTGGAAAAATTCCATTATTAGGGGTGTGCTTAGGACATCAGGCCATTGGTCAGGCTTTTGGCGGCGAAATCATTCGTGCCAAAAAAGTGATGCATGGGCGTTTGTCTGACATGCACCATTCGAATAAAGGCATTTTTAGCGACCTCCCTTCTCCGTTTTCAGCAACGCGTTATCACTCACTGGTGATTGATCAAGAAAGCTTGCCTGAATGCTTAGAAGTGACTTGCTGGACCAATGAAGCAGATGGCTCAATTGAAGAAATCATGGGTGTAAAGCATAAGACGCTTGCCGTTGAAGGCGTGCAATTTCACCCTGAATCAATCTTGAGTCAGCATGGCCATCAAATCTTTAAGAACTTTTTAGAAATTTACGCATAAATGAGTGCAGTGAAAAATGAATATGCAACAAGCTTTAAATAACATCACTAAAAATATTGAGTTGACGCAGCCGCAAATGGAAGACGTCATGCGTACCATCATGAATGGTGAAGCAACTGATGCCCAAATTGGTGCACTGATGATGGGTCTTCGCTTAAAAGGTGAAAGTATTGATGAAATTACCGCAGCAGCTCGTGTCATGCGCGAGTTTGCCATCAAAATTGATGTCAGTGATGTGCCTTATTTAGTCGATATCGTCGGTACAGGTGGTGACGGTCAGAACTTATTCAACGTCTCGACTGCGTCTGCTTTTGTGATTGCTGCGGCAGGTGCAACTATTGCTAAACATGGTAACCGTGGTGTTTCAACCAAATCGGGTTCCTCGGACCTGTTAGAACAAGCAGGCATCCAACTTGACTTAAACATGCAACAAACTGAACGCTGTATTCGCGAAATGGGTGTCGGTTTCTTGTTTGCCCCGAATCATCACAAAGCGATGAAGTATGCGGTTGGCCCACGTCGTGAATTAGGCATTCGCAGTATTTTTAATTTACTTGGCCCGCTTACGAATCCGGCTGGAGTAAAACGTCTAGTGATTGGGGTGTTTTCGACTGAATTATGTCGACCAATTGCAGAAGTGATGAAACAACTGGGGGCTGAACATGTCATGGTCGTTCATTCTAAAGATGGTTTAGATGAAATTAGCCTTGCATCAAGCACCTATGTGGCTGAACTCAAAAATGGTGAAGTCACCGAATGGGAGATTCAACCTGAAGATGTTGGGATCGAATCGCAAACTTTAACAGGTTTAATCATTCAAGATTCTGCTGAAAGTTTAAGCTTAATCAAAGATGCCTTAGGTAAAAACAAATCCGATAAAGGCGAAAAAGCAGCCAATATGATTGCTTTAAATGCAGGTGCCGGTCTGTATGTCTCTGGACTTTGTACCAGTTATAAACAAGGCGTGGCTTTAGCACATGACATCATCTACGGCGGACAAGCCTTAGAAAAGATGAGCATCCTTGCTGAATTCAGCAAAACCCTTAAACAATACGACGCTTGATAGACAGGATTTTGTCATGGTAGATATCGCAAATACGATTTTAGGCAAAATTGTGGATCGCAAGCAGGAAGAGTTTGCTGCACGCCTCAAACAACGTAGCTATAAAGATGTTGAAGAATGGGCACTTGAGGCAACTCCTGTACGTGGTTTTGCAAAGTCTTTACTGAGCAAACAACCGGGTGTAATTGCTGAAATTAAGAAAGCATCACCATCTAAAGGCATTATTCGTGAAAACTTTGATCCTGCTGAAATCGCGCAGCAATATGAAGCCGCAGGTGCAGCATGTTTATCGGTTTTAACCGATGTCGATTTTTTCCAAGGTGCCGATGAAAATATTCAAATTGCACGTTCTCACTGTGCTCTGCCTGCATTACGCAAAGACTTTCTGATTGACCCTTACGGGGTGATTGAAGCACGTGCTTTACATGCCGACTGTATTCTTTTGATTGTGGCATGCTTGTCCGATCAACAACTCGAAGAAATGTCTAAAACAGCTTTTGAACAGAATTTAGATGTCTTGGTTGAAGTACATGATGAAGCAGAACTTGAACGTGCTTTACGTCTATCTGAGCGTTGCGTATTGGGTGTCAATAACCGCAACTTAAAAACCTTTGATGTGGACTTAAACACTTCGATTCGTTTGAAAAAACTGCTTGAACCATCTCGTCTACTGGTGACGGAAAGCGGCATTGCGACCCCAGCGGATGTTGCAATGATGCAAGAGCATGACATTCATGCTTTCTTGGTCGGTGAAAGTTTTATGAAGCAGCCGCGTCCAGACCACGCCTTTACTGAGCTGTTTGGAACACCTAAATCACTTTAATCGCATATTCAGGGTAAGGCATGCTCTTACCCTGAATATTTTATGATTTGCACTTTCAAAAAGCTGTTGAAGATCTCGTTAAACAGTAACATATAAAAAAAAATTCAATCTTAAATCACTCAATTAAGCCCTGCTTCTTGGCCTCATTCACCGCTTCCATTCGAGAGCGGACCTGCAACTTGTTATAGATTTTACGCAGATGCCATTTCACTGTATTGATGGACAAAAAATCGACTCGGATATTTCAGCATCAGTACAGCCACGGCTTAGTTTTTCTAAAATTTGGATTTCACGTTTCGATAAAGCCTCAAGGCCAGAACTACCGATCAAAGCTTCAACACTGCTTTCAGCTTGATTGAGCTTTTGAAGTTGCTGAATATATTCTAATAATACAACTGTATGCTTTTGCTTCTGCCGACTTAAATACTGACTTAAGCCACTTAACATATCCCAAATTAAAGGGTTTTCATCTAGAATCACCCGCACTGCCTGAGTCGGCATGAGGGTTTCAAGCGCTTGTTGTAGCGCCTCAAAAGCCTGTTCATGTTGTTTCAGCTGATACAGGGCCAGTGCAAACAAAATTTGAACACGCGCAAAACGTATCGGATAAATCCTAAAAAATGCTAACTGTTGGCTTAAATATTCTTTGGCTTGCTCGGCTTGCCCCATGAAAATTTGCTGACGCAGCACCATTAAATCATCGCCACGCAGCAAATGGGTGAAATTTAAATACGGCTGAAATGCTGCCTGTTCAGTATCAGCTAATCCAGAAAGAGGGCTTGCTTGTTGCGCATAGGCTTGTATGGTTTGTGCGAGTCGAGGTAACGACCATTGACTACTTGCGGGTATGGGCTTGATGCAAACACACTTGTATCGCGGCTTGATCTTGATGCAACGTAGCTAAACGCATTTGTAAGATATAGCCCACCACCACCATATCAGGCATAGCCAAATGATCGCCGCCATTGAAATCCATTAATGCAGCTTCAACTTGCGCCATTTGGTTCATTTCATAATACAAGTCTGCTTTAAAGCTGCTTAGAATATTCATAATGGCCGCTTTATTGTCATCATCTAAGCCTAATTTACGATATTCCTCGCTCTGTCCAACTTGTGCAAACTTTTCTGCTGCGAGAGTCAAATCTCCTAATAAATAATCACATAGGGCATCAATACAATCGACCATTGCCACACCATATAGGTTATGCCCTTGCAAATAGATAATACGCGTTTGTAGCAGCAACTTTCGTGCTTCGCTCATTTGCCCCAAACAAATGTGATACAACCCCACAATTCCTATGAGTGGAGCACGCGCAAAATAAGCCGTACTTGCCAGTTGTGCTAAGTTTTGTTGCGCTAAGGTATAAGCCACATCCAACTTGTCTTCTAAAACTGCAATAAGAGGAGCTAAACCTAATTGGTCCTCATGTTGTAATAAGGTTTCATGTTGATCCACGCTATGCCAGAGCTGTAGGTAATGATTGGCCAAGGTCACTTGATGAGTCAGCACCAAAGTCCAAATAATGTCATAAAGCAAATTTGAGTTTTGTACCAAAACAGAATCCGGTATCTGCTTGACCAACTCCAAGAAAGTATAGTGTCGACCTTCTAAAATCAGTTCACGACATACCGAGTTAAGCAATGCCAAAATCAATTGCTGATCTTCTGCTTGTTGGGCGTGATAAATCGCTTCCATCAGATAACGCTGTTGTTTGAACCATTCTGCCGCTTTACGATGCATGTGCTGATATGCATCAGGTTGTAAAAGCTTAAACTTCGATTGTAAAAAGTCTCGAAATAAATGATGCACGCGATACCATGTACGTTGTTCATCTATCGCTTGAATGAACAAACCTTTTTGACTGATGACATCGAGAATTTGCTGTGCAGCAGGATTACCTGTTAAGGCGATGACCAAAGCTGGATTAATTTTTCTCAATACACTAATTTGCAATAAGAATTGCTGAATTTCAGGGTCTTGTTGTAAAAAAACCTGCTCACTGAGGTAATTTACAATCTGATGATGCGCACCACTTAAGTTTTGAATAAAGCCATGAATATCTTGGTGTTCTTTCAAATATAAATTGGTGAACTGAATACCTGTAAACCAGCCTTCAGTTTTATCAATCAGTTGTTCTGCAAGCTCAGTGCTTAAAGCAAGCTGGTCAAAGTTTTGTTGTTGTAAAAACTGAATGAGCTCACTGCTTTCTTGCTGTTTGATACTCAGCTGAGACTCTGTGACCCACTTTAAACGACCTAATAGATATTCTTTCGCGAAACTCCAGTTGGGTTTGACCCTTGAAGCAATCACCAAATGACAATTTTCAGGTAAAGACTGGTACAACCACCAAAAAATATTTAAACATTCTGGGTTCGTTAATGTTTCAAACTCATCGATAAATAGAACAGTGTCAGCACCTGCTTCCGCCACCTTTTCAGTCAGTTCGATGATGTGTTGTTTATGGATCTGCCCATAAGAGATGGACTGCGGTGGCTCTAAATCCAAAAGTGCCAAACGCACATATTGATAGAGGCGAATCGGGTCATTGTCATCATCATCCAAGGTCAACCAGCAGACTTTCTTTCCCTTTGCTAATAGAGACTCTGAGAGTTGATGCATCAGCGTGGTTTTTCCATAACCCGCCGCGGCGTGAATAAAAACCAAAGAAGACTGACAATAATCCACCATCTGACTTAACAGTTGGGGACGTTGCATTGCCCTGCCATTTTGCACGCTCGGACGACTGAGTTTAGTCTTCAACACTTGCATGTATATTCATCCAATCGTTTTTTATTCAACTTCATCTGCAATGTTCATTTCCCTGAATTTTGCATTTGGCAAAACATCATCCTCAACCAATCATGTTATGCCATTTTCCAGTCTAAAACACTTATAAATTAGTCGGGGAACTACAGTTAGGCAATGTGAAATTGCATCAAAATCATGCTTTCAGATACCCCAACCTCAAACTATTCATTCGCATATTTATCAAACAATGTGAATTCCATTCTTTCGAGTGGTTTGTGATCTTTGAAACATTGCTATGCTCAAGCTCAAGGAAATCTTAGGTATTGATATCTCATATCATATTCTAAATCAAAGATATATAAGGAGTTTGTCATGAGCATCGCACAATCAGTTAAACATCAGGATCGATTATTAACGATTAACATCAAAGATGGCGAAATCAAAAATGCACTACCGGGTGTGCATGTCACGCCTTGCTTTTTAGACCCTGATAATGGCGTCTGGGTTATTCATGCCCGTTTTGAACCAGGTACTATACTTCCACGTCACTTCCATACCGGTGTTGTACATTTCTATACAACAGCAGGTTCATGGCATTATGTCGAATATCCTGAAGATGTTCAAACGGCTGGCAGCTATTTATTTGAACCAGCAGGTTCGATCCATACTTTAGCAACACCAGAAGGTGCTGAAGGCTTTATGGTCATTAATGGTGCGAACGTCAACTTAAATGATGATGATTCACTGATGTTTATTATGGATGCAGGTTGGATCGAGCGCACTCTTCACGTCGTGGCTGAACATACAGGGCAAAAAATGCCGCGTTATATTAAACCAGGTTCGGATGTTGTATTTAGCGACAAATAAATTCCAAAAGGCTTTTGGCTTCGGCTAATAGCCTTTTTTATTAGAAAAATAGTCACCAAGGATGAATGAAATGTTTGGCAAAATGATGCACCAATCTTTATTGATTAGTAATTTAATCGAACATGCGGCAAAGTACCACGCAGATACTTCTATTTTTTCACGTGAAGTAACTGGACAAATGACCACCACCAATTGGTTACAGGTCCAACAGAATAGCAAACGTTTAGCCAATGCTTTCACATCATTTAATCTTAACCAAGGTGATCGTCTTGCAACGATCACGTGGAACAACCACCGTCATTTAGAGTCTTGGTATGCTATTTCAGGGAGTGGTTATGTTTGCCACACCATCAACCCTCGCTTATTCCCAGAACAACTGGTGTTCATTATTAACGATGCACAAGATAAAGCGATTTTCTTTGATTCAACTTTTCTACCGTTAATTGTCGCAATCCAAGGCAAAGTACCAACCGTTGAAAAATTTATCTGTTACGGTGCGTGTGATGAAAAAGTCATTGCAGCACTTCCAGATGTTATTTTCTATGATGATTTAATTCAAAACCAATCTGCTGAATTTAACTGGCCGCAATTCGGCGAAGAAACCCCAAGTTCTTTATGTTATACCTCAGGCACAACAGGCAATCCGAAAGGCGTACTATATAGCCACCGTTCCACCCTCTTACACACCATGGCGATAAGCTTGCCAGACTCATTGAACCTGTCGGCAAATGATGTGGTCATGCCTGTTGTTCCAATGTTCCATGTCAATGCATGGGGTGTGCCATATGCCGCAGCTATGGTCGGTAGTAGCGTGGTTTTACCGGGACCAAATCTAGATGGTGACAGCCTTGTTGACCTGATTGACAACTATAAAGTTACTGTGGCTTTAGGTGTGCCTACCATCTGGCAAGGCTTACTTGCGGCTGCGAAAAAACGCGGGACAACTTTAGAGAGTATGAACCGTAATGTCGTGGGTGGCGCTGCATGCCCACCATCGATTATTCGTGATTTCAAAAACAACTATGCTTGCGACACCATTCATGCATGGGGAATGTCTGAAACCAGCCCACTGGGAACAGCGAACCAACCGAAAGCAAAACATGCCACGTTTAGTGCTGAAGACTTTGAAAAGTTACGCTTAACCCAAGGTCATCCACCTTTTGGTGTTGAATTACGTATTGTTGATGAAAGCACCAATCAAGTCTTAGCTAATGATGGTCATACTCAAGGGAATTTACAAATTCGTGGCCCTTGGATTGTCGATCATTATTTCAATCAAGAAAAAAGTGCCACCACAGCCGATGGTTGGTTCGACACGGGTGATATCGCAACCCTAGATGCAGACGGTTATATGACCATCTGTGACCGTGCCAAAGATTTGATCAAATCGGGCGGTGAATGGATTTCTTCGGTTGAACTCGAAAATATTGCTGTGGGTCACCCTGAAATCCGTATGGCAGCTGCTATTGCAACACGTCATCCGAAATGGGATGAGCGCCCAATTTTGATTGCCGTAAAACAAGAAAACTCAACACTGACTGAAGAAGAAGTGCTGGCTTACTTTGATAATAAGATTGCCCGCTGGCAGATTCCTGACGTGGTGATTTTTGTAGATGCACTGCCAATCAACGGTACAGGTAAAATTGTGAAGGCAGAACTCCGCAAACAATTTGGTCATGTTCTACTTCAAGACGAAGTCGTTTAAGGCTCATTCGAAACATTCAAAAGGATATTGTGATGAAAAAAAATATGAAAACAGCATGGGTTACAGGCGGCAGTAGCGGTATTGGTCTTGAACTGACTAAATACCTACTCAAAGACAACTTCCAAGTGTGTATTTTCGCCCACACGGGGATTGAACAAGCGGTGCTTGAGTTGCAAAAGCGCTCCCCTGCGGTCTGTGGTTTTGAAGTCGATGTACAAAATGAAAGCAGCATCATCGCAAAATTTGCAGAAGCAGTGACTGCATTTGGTACACCAGATTTGCTCATTAACTCGGCAGGCATTGCGATTGCAAAATCATTTGAAGACATGACGTCTGAAGAATATTTACGAAAAATTAATATCAACCTGGTCGGTAGCCGTAATGTAGTCCATGCTGCATTACCGCATCTCAAGCAAGCGGTTCAACAAGGCAAATCACCAAAACTGGTTTTAGTTGCATCAGCAGCGGGCTTGGTCGGTTGTTATGGTTATACGGGTTACTGCTCATCTAAATTTGGCGTGGTCGGTTTGGCTGAAGTGCTACGTATGGAACTGCGTAGTCAGAAAATTAAAGTTGCCGTGGTTTGCCCGCCAGAAATTGAGACACCGATGGTATTTGACGAACGTAAAAATGGTTCACCAGTCACAGCGGCATTAAAACAACTTGGCGGCAGCCTCCCACTAGAAAAGGCCTGTCAGGAAATTTACAACGGCATTTTTTCTTCTCAATTTATGATTATTCCAAGTACTCAAGCACGTATTCTTGCCAAACTTTCACGTGTCTTGCCTGACCTTTATCGTAACCAGATCGATAAAAAACTAGATAAAATCATCCGTACTTTACGTGCAAGTTAAGTCACGACTGACTTAGCACGCCAAACCTGAACCCGAGTACATCATTTGTCTATCTAGATAGAATGGTTGCTCGGGTTCAATCATTTTAAGTTATTCCAGAACAGCAGTGCTCTTGAGCACCCCGCAGAATACTATTCGCCATTTGACATGCAATTTTTGCCATTCTCTATGAATGCAATTCAGTTCAAATATAGGGAAAATCAGACTATAATTATCGCCTAATTTCTTATTTTGCGTATTTTTCTGACACTATGAGCAAACATGATTCATCGCTTTCTAAAGAACAGTTTAATTTACTGAAAGACTTTAAAAAGCAAATCACCAATCCGCATTCGACTGCCATCAAACAGTCTGAGGCCCAAGCTCAAGTTGCTCCACCCGAGCCAGAAGATGATTTCGCGTTGTTTCAAAAACAAATGCAAGGTGTCCAAAAGATGGAGACCGCGAACATTGCCAAAATAGAAAAAAATCCAAAGAAAAAAATCGATGCGCAAACTTTAGCAAAACGTGCAGCGGCTGAAGGCCCAATGCATACCGATGCAACTGAGCTGTCCGATACTCAAGCGATGCTCAACCCTGTAGCGAGCCAAGCAGCGCTCAGTTATCGCATTGCTACGCTGCAACACAAAGTATTTGAAGATTTAAAAGCGGGGAACATCCGTTGGTTTGAAGCAGTCGACTTGCATGGTTGCACCGTTGAAGAAGCCCGTGTCGCAGTTTTACAAGTCATTCAAATGGCCAAAGATGAAAATCAAAATGTCATTAAAATTGTACACGGCAAAGGTCCGGAAGCCATTTTAAAAACCTATGTGAATGGTTGGCTGCGTCAACACCGCGATGTGCTGGCTTTTGTAAGTGCACCAGAGAAGCAAGGTGGTACAGGTGCTGTTTTAGTGTTGCTAAAACGAAGCGAGAAGAACCCAAAGTTTAAACAGTAATCGGATTTTTGTCCAAAATAAGGCATTGGAATAGTTTTCTGCTACAATGCCGTCCTTGTTCAATATCAGTGTAAGTGAACACGTCTTATGTCTATGCAGCAATCCTACGCTAACATCTTAACTGCCGTTGGTGAAGACCTAACCCGTCCAGGTCTCCTCGATACGCCTATGCGTGCTGCTAAAGCTTTTTCGTATTTAACGTCTGGTTATAGCAAAAGCTTAGAAGAAGTGACCAATAATGCGGTGTTCCCATCGGACAACCGTGAAATGGTACTGGTTAAAAATATCGAATTTTATTCACTCTGTGAACACCATTTATTGCCTTTCTATGGTCGCGTACATATTGCATATTTACCTGAGGGTAATGTCCTTGGACTCTCTAAATTTGCACGCATCACCGAAATGTTTGCACGTCGTCTACAGATTCAAGAAAACCTGACGCAGCAGATTGCAGAAGCGGTTGCAGAAGTGACAGGTGCACGTGGCGTAGCGGTTATGATTGATTCTGCACATATGTGTATGATGATGCGCGGCGTCGGCAAGCAAGAATCGACTACACGTACCGTTTCCTTTATTGGTGACTTTAAGGCCAATAAAGAAGAGCGTCGTGAGTTTTTAAGTGCAGTCCCTGAAAGCTATTAATTGAAACATAAAGCCTCAACCTCTGTTGGGGCTTTTTTTATGCATATATCGTTGAACGATTCATTTTTTGTTTAGAGGAATACGCAATGTCAGCAATTTGGTTAGCAGGTCATGGTTTGACCCAAGGCGAACAGAGTATTGATTTTCCACGTCCAGACCGTTTGGTCCAAGGCAACCCACAGCGCCAGACCTATAGTCTATATGAGCATCCGCACATGGGCTGCGGGATTTGGCACTGTGAAGTTGGCTCATGGAATATTCAATTTGCTGACAACAAACAAGAATTCTTTCAAGTGATGGAAGGCTGCATCCGTATTCATGATGCCCACACTCAAGACTTCATTGAAGTCAAAGTAGGTCAGGCAGGAATTATTCCACCGAGTTTTATCGGCACATTTGAAGTGGTTGAAGCTGTAAAAAAATACTATGTGATTGTTGAGGTATAAGCACCTCAACAACCGATTTGAAACGTCTTAGAACAGTTCGTGTTTAAGTCTGAGATTTAAACACTCAGGACTTTTTCAGTCACATGAATACAGTTACGCCCTTTATTTTTGGCGGCATAGAGTGCCGAATCAGCAGTGTCTAAAAAGCGCTGATAGTCAGGATGACCATTATAAACCGTACAGCCAATACTGACGGTAAAACTAAAACTTTGCCCATGAGCGGTGCGAATTGGGGTTTCCTGTATCCGCATGAGAATCGTTTCAGCGATTTGTAAAGCACGCGTGAGATCACTGTCGACCAACAGCAATAAGAACTCTTCGCCACCGACACGGAAGGCATAGTCACTGCCCTTCGCTACATCTAACAAGACTTCCGCAATAAAACGCAGTGCCAAGTCCCCTGCGGTATGCCCATATTTATCGTTGATACGTTTGAAATAATCCGCATCAATTGCTAGTAGGCTGAGCGCAGCATCATTTTTACGGGCAAAATTAATTTCACGCGACACAATCGTACTTAAATAACGACGGTTTAACAGCTGAGTCAGTGAGTCATTGCCTGAGTCTATATATTCGGTCACTTGAAACAGTTGATCGACCAAATGCTGAATCTGTCGGTTCACGTCACGAATTTCTTGAATGCGTTCTACCTTCTGAGCCTGATCCTGACAGTCGAGCACGTCAAAATTGAGGGTATCGACCTGTTGAATCAGCCTGATAATGGTCTCCACCTGCTCTGCACCTGTAAACGCATACGCTGCTTTATGCACAAACCATAGACCAAATTCTGACTTAGACAAAGCAATGTGTTGCAACTGCGGATGCTCGGAGAAGACTTTGAACATCAACTCATTTTCCCAGTCGAGCAAAATACTGCGCTGCTTATCTTTTTGTACCGCGACATCTTGCATTGCAGAAAATAAGCGATAGCTATGCTTAACTTCATGGCTTCGCTCTGTATTGGCTTCATAGGATCTGCACATAATTTCTGTCGCAAAACCCATAATTTGCAGCATATAACTTAGCATGTGGTGGTTATTTTCTAGCGGAAGTTCAGCCAAGAGTTCCAAGATCTTGTTTTCAATCTCGCGAATACCGCGCATGATCAACCAAGAAGGAATACCCACCCGCGCATGTACCTGCCCAACTTTTTGTTGTTTTTCAACTGCTGCGTAATAAGCTTCATTCACAGCCACGTCGAAACTTTCAATGAGCCATTGGTTTAAACTGTTTTTTAAACGTTGTTGAATGATGTCATCTTTAAAAAAATCTGCAGCCTCAGGCTCCAAGACAATATTGCTATAAAATTCATTAACCAATACAGACGAATGCTGCTGAATAAAATTTTGCGCTTTAACGTGATCATTCACTGAATAATGTTGGCAAATTTTCCCCCATTGCTCGGCCAATTTAGCCATGCATTCATCATTCATAAAACTTACCTATTTATATATTTTTGAGACTTACTAGACATTTATGTGATTAATATAACAAATTTCAATACTTATTTTCACCATCAGCTTTCATTTTCAGCGCTTTATAAAAAGTAAGGCTCACGTTTGGTTGTTTTAACGGCAATGACTTTCATAAAAAAAGCCCCATTATTGGAGCTTTGAAAAGAGGATCGAACTAAAAGAAATGGATATAACTCAAACCCGTCTGATCCCAATCTTTGCCTTTTTGCTGTTGATACTGCCAATGAAGCCTCAACGCATTTTGCTGATTGAATAAATATTGCAACTGAGTATTCAGTCTGACTTGCCATTGATGGCTATCTTCCCAATATGGCAGCTCGACCTGTACCAAACTATTGATATGTTCGCTCCAGATGTTCTGGCAGCCTACCGTTGGCCCAAGTCCCACGCGCCAACCTCGGTCTAAAGCTTTGCCTGCTTGAATATGATTTTGCAATTGTGCATAGCATAAATGTTGACGATCTTGATCTGCCACACTATAGCCAAACTGACTGGATAGATTAAATACGCCGTGTTGATCCTGTTCACTAAATGCACCATCTCGATTTAGTGCCTCTTGTTGCCAACCCATGTTAAAACCCCAGCTTAATGGCGTTTTAAAGGCAGTCAGTGGACTGTAGGCATTGACCTCCAGCACATTCAACTCTTGCAGTTTTAGTCGATCATCACGGTATTCGAGGCTACCGTCTAGAAACTTAAGCTGTGTACCCAAACGGAAACCGCCTTGCGGGTCTATCAAGTCATGATAGGCCTGACGATGGCTCAGTCGGAAATAAGTGTCACCTTGTATTTCACCTGCTTCAAGCTGAATAGTTCGCGCATGATGACCTTTTACCGGATCTACTTTTGGCGCTTCGACCACTTGACGCTGCTTTTCCAAGTCAATCTGACTCCGCAAACCCAGCAGTTGTCGAATACGCGGTTGGGCGTCTTCTGCCGCAATCTTTTGTGCAATTAACTGTAAATACACATGGTCATAGGCCATTTCTAAAATACGTGCCTGATCCACCAAAGCATAGCGATTCAAATAATCTTGCATTTGAGCAGGTTCAAGTTGCGCAACCTGATGCGCAGACGCTGCCAAAGCTTGACCATGTTGTTTGGCTTGTGCCAACAATTGAGTTTCTAAAGCTGGACGGTAAACACTTTCTGCAATTAGATGGTTTTCATCGACCGCCTTAATAGTCTCAACAGGAATCGCAGCGGTTTTAAATTGTTTTTGTAGGTTGACCTCTGGCCGTACCAAATCAATTAAACCCAGTAAACGATAGGCACAGTTATCATTGATAAAATAGTAAGGAAATTGCACATGCTTGAGTTCCCAAATATGCTCAACCATTGTCTTGGTTTCTTCTGGCGTCAGGGCTAACTCGTACTCCCACAAATCGCGGCTTTCCAAATCACCATATTCTTTCACTTTTCGATAGTACGGCATGAGTGAGTACTCACCTGGGTACTGCCCGGTTAAGCCCTTCCATGCAAAAGAAAAGCTGTCGCTATTGGCCACTGTCGCTGCATAATTCACGGCATAAGAGACTAAGTTCAGCTGTTTTTGGTCTTTAGGATCGAGCCTTAACAGGGTATGCCCAAACATCGAACTGGGATTGCCCATAAAGTCCGTGGCGTAAATTAAAGTCGCCTTATACGGCTTAATTTGCCCAAGCCACTCATCCAGCTCAGGACATGAGGCTTTAGGCAGTTGGTTTGATGCAATATTCAGTTGTCCTATGAGCCATTTTGAACGTGCCGGAAAGCGACATTGAATCGATTGATTGGCTGCGGCTGGGGTAAAAAGTGCTGCAATATTGGCATCAAGCTCTTGTTTGAGCTGAGTTTGTCCGTGTTCGCTATAAAAAAATGAACGGTAGGTGACTTCACTTTGTCCTGAGACATTGGCATACATCAAACGTTGCCAAGTCACATTTGAGGCTAGCTTCAGCTGCTGTGCTTTTTCAATATAAAACTCTGCTGAGCTAGGTGCTTGAGCAAAGATGCTGGTGCTGAATAGCACACTAAAGAGGAGGACAACAGATTTCATGCAGTGTTAGCTATTCTTCTTTTTTAGATATGAAAAACCCTGCCTGAATGGCAGGGTTTTATGGTGCAATTAAACGTATGCTTTTAATACGCTATCCGTTGCCATGACTGCTTGTAAAGATGCTAATACTTGAAGCGCATCTTGGTTTTCAGCTGAATAGATTTTTGCGAAGTTTTGTTTAGACACTTCAAAGAAACGTGCTTTATCTTCAGACTGGATGTTCAGTAATTCAGCCAGTACATTTAGACTTTCGCCCTCACCAACTGCCATATCACGCGCCAATGCTTCCGCATTTTCGTTGGTAAATGTTACTGCCTGAGCAGTCACAGTACCTGTACCGCTACAACCTAAAGTACCAAAGGTAATACCGAAAAGTTGGTTAGCAAAAAGACCATTGGTTGTACCCGCTAAAATTTTAGCGACTTTACCAGACTGGCCAGCCCAAATTTGTGAACCAATACCACAACCGACGTCATTATCTGCAAATGTAGCGGTAGAACCAACAGCCAAAACCGCAGCCAATGCTATTTTTTTCAACATAAGGTTTCTCCAGACTCGATTATCTCCGAGTATTTTTATTGTTCCCATTGTGTGTATTTTGAGCTACACCCTTGTAAGATAGCCGTAACAAGCGCATAACGCAAAACAATTTATACTAAAGTGAAGTGAATATTTAAAAATGTGCTTTAGCGGTATAAGGACCAACTGCCACGTAGATCTCGTTTCCCTAAAATCTTTAACACCAACACCAGACTGAGCAGTAGCAATAAATACCAAGAACCCAACTTGCCCCAACCGACCATATGCCATGCATCGACTTGACTTGGGTACAGCCAGATTTGGTAAAACGTACTGATATTTTCCGCAATCCAAATAATAAAAGCCAACAGTAAAAGTACGGGTAACATCGGCAGTTGAAAACGGTGCTGCTGTAATTCAAAGCCAATCTTGGTTTTCCAAAACAGCACTATGCTCCACGCAAACAAAAGATAACGAATATCGGGAACAAAAAATTTGGACATAAAGTTGATATAAGACAACACCGCTAAGGTTAGCATGGCGGAGAAACGGGGCAAGTGTTCAAAAGAAATATGATAAAGACGCAATGAACGCGCAAAAAAACTGCCCACAGCCGAATACATAAAACCTGCAAACAAAGGCACTGTTAAAATTTTAAACACGGCGGGATGCGGATACTGCCAAGATGCAATTTGCGGATGAGTCAAAAAGATTTCCATCACCATTGCCATCACATGAAATAATGCAATCACTTTAGCTTCGGCCCAAGACTCAAGTTTTAAATACAGCAGACAAACTTGAATCAGCACGGCATAAAACAATAGATAGTCATAACGGAAAAAGCCGAAATATTCCTGACTCCCCATACTGGCTGTGAACGCAAAAGCCAATAACAGTAATATCCCAAATAAGGCAGCCGAAGCTGCCTTAGATGAGAACTCAAAACATGATTTTAAAATCGTGATCACGCATGAACCCTAATTGAATTGAAGCTGTGAAACTTAGAGATATTTGGCACTGTATTCATGCACAGTATCAACAAAGGCTTTCGGGTTTTCAGGGTCAACCCACTGAGTAATGCCATGACCTAAGTTTGCAACATAACCTGTTTTCTCACCGCCTGCATAAGCGTCATCCAACATGGCTTTAGTGGCTTTCACGATGGTGTCATGCGAACCATATAATGTTGCAGGGTCTAAGTTGCCTTGCAGTGCCGCACGGCCAGCCACCGTTTGACGAGCTACATTTAATGGCGTCGTCCAATCTAAACCAAAAGCATCAGCTCCTGTTGCCACCATCGGCTCTAGCCACTGACCGCCACCTTTGGTGAATAAGATCACAGGCACTTTACGTCCTTCATTTTCACGTTTTAAACCTGCAACAATTTTTTGCATGTATTTTAAAGAAAATTCTAAATATTCACGGTGTGCCAATGCCCCGCCCCAGCTGTCAAAAATTTGTACGGCTTGAGCACCTGCATCAATTTGCGCATTTAGATAGTCAATCACCGCATCAGCCAAACGATCGAGCAGCGCATGTAAAACTTCAGGTTGCGCATACATCATTTGTTTGGTGAAACGGAAATCTTTGCTCGAACCACCTTCAACCATATAAGTTGCTAGCGTCCAAGGACTGCCTGAAAAACCAATTAATGGCACTTGGCCGCCAAGCGCTGAACGGATCGTCTTGACTGCATTCATCACATAGTCGAGATCAGATGCAGCATTAAACTGAGGTAAATTCGCCACATCTTGTTCAGTACGAACCGTTTTATGAAATTTAGGCCCTTCCCCAGCTTCAAAATAAAGCCCTAAACCCAAAGCATCGGGTACAGTTAAAATATCTGAAAATAAAATGGCAGCGTCGAGCTCATAACGACGTAAAGGCTGTAAAGTTACTTCACACGCAAATTCGTTATTTTTACACAGCGAAAGGAAATCACCCGCTTGTGCACGGGTTGCACGATATTCAGGTAAATAACGCCCTGCTTGACGCATCATCCAGACGGGTGTGGTATCTACAGGTTCACGTAATAAAGCACGTAGAAAACGATCATTTTTAAGCGTCGTCATTTACTTTCCCATCTCAATTAAATTTGCTCACCATCATAACAAAAAGGTCGAATTTTTAATAACTTCTCATAACACTAAAATTCGATCAGGACAAAGATGCAAACGAATATTTACACAAAACAAATACTGCATCTCCATCTTTTTTCTGTAATACTTGACTAGTTTTTACTTTGTAAATGAATAATTCTTAAGGTTGAATTACATGTTCGTTCGCACAATACTCGCGATGAGTTTAAGTTGCATTCTTGCTGGTACAGCGTTTGCTGCATCTACTACTGAACAACCTTTGACGCCCAAAAAGATCATTGGTACTTCAGTTCAAGATCCTATTGATCCTTTAGCAACAGATGTCGCTTCAGCTTCTACTGCGGTTGCAAATAGCCAAATTACAGCAAAAGAACAAGCAGACTTAAACCAAGCTTCGCAAACTTTAGATCAACTTGAACAATCTGAAGATAAAACCGCTGACGTTGGTGCTGCACCAAGCAAAACCACCCCTGCACCGACCACCACGACGACCAATCCTGCTGCAGCAAAAGCATCGTGGACATTAAATGGTCTAAACAGTGCAGAATGGTTTGACAATATTGGTAAAGGCCAATTCCCTGTCTATGCACGTGCTCACGTGATGCTGAATAATGCACATGCGTCTCCGGGTGCAATTGATGGCATGAGCGGTAAAAATACCCTCAAAGCCATTGCTTCGTTCCAGCAAATGAGCGGTTTAAAAGCAACAGGCACTTTAACCAAAGAAACTTGGGATGCCCTACTGGCAAGCCAAGGTTCTAAGCCTGCATTTATTGAATACACCATTACCGAAGCAGACCTAAAAGGTCCTTATGCCGCATCAATTCCACGCGATTATGCACTACAAGCCAAAATGAAAGGTTTGTATTACACTCGCGTGACTGAAATGTTGGGTGAAAAGTTCCATATGGATGAAGACTTCTTGCAGAAGTTAAATCCAAAAGCGACCTTCAAAAAAGCGGGCGAAAAAATTATTGTGGCCAATATCCGCAATGAAGTGCCAGAAGACATTCATTTGATCGTTGCGCACAAAGGTGCAAAACAGCTGTATTTATTTAACAGCCGCAACCAAATGATCGGTTCTTTCCCTGCAACCATTGGTAGCTCAGATACTCCGTCTCCAACGGGTACTTATAAAGTCACTGGTGTTGCGCCAAATCCTTGGTATAGCTACTCACCAAGTAACTTTGTACAGGGCAAAAACTTAAAACCACTTTCTCTACCACCGGGTCCAAATGGTCCTGTAGGGAATATCTGGATTGGTTTAAGCAAAAAATCATTTGGTATTCATGGTACACCAAACCCTTCAGCTATTTCTAAAACAGCATCGCACGGTTGTATCCGTTTGACCAACTGGGATGCTAATGATCTTGGCAAAAAAGTGAAGTCAGGTGTTACGGTTAAATTCTTAGAGTAATTGGCTTTCTAAGTTATTTACGCTATAAAAGGTGTTCTCTTGAGAGCACCTTTTTTCAATTACAACAATATAAAAATGACGATGAACGCTTTAAAAATAATACTGCCCGTGGCCTGCTTACTATCTTTCTCAACTTATAGCTTTGCCGAATTAGATGAAGAAATCGTGACCAGCGTGGATGCTTATGTAGTGGAATCTGACCATCCATTTGACAGTCTGGATGATCATGAAAAAATCCGTCATCCGCAATACATTCCAGAGCAAGACAGTCTCAGAGAACCACTTTTGAATGCACGCTATTATGTCATCGCAGGCAAATCTCCGATTTACTATTACGCGATTCGAACAGGGCCAAAGCCTAAACTACTTTATTTAAACCCACCCCACTCCGCGGTTTTTTCAATAGGCGAGGCTTATACTGAAAATCGAGAAAAAATCACCCTACAGCCCCAACTCAACAACACCGTCAAAGATCATGAGCTGTTTTCGATTATGCCTGTCGCTCAGCATTTCGCCCTGATCTTTCGTACTCGCTATGCCTATACTCCTACAGAGTTAAAAGCTAATGCAGTTATGAACTCCATCTATGCCAACAATCGCTACCGATACAGCTATGAAATTATTGAAATTGACACGAATGGCAAACAGCTCCACCGCGTGCAATTTGTGGCTCCAACCATTGAAGATGGAATGAGTTTTAGCCCCAAATGGGATGAGGACTCATCAGATTATAATAATGCAATACTGGAATACAGCACCAAGTCCCCGGGCGACTACCAAACCGTGCACCCTTATAACCTTGAAACCCGCTATGAGTACAGACAAGGTCAATTGAAGCACTTTGAACAGAAAATTCTGCTCACCGCCAGTGACAAAGTATTTTTGAAGAATCCACCCAACTCGATTAATTATGAAAATTATCTCGATGATCAAGATGTACCACTCTCCGTTGAAAGCAGTACTTGCCTTGATGACTATTTTGTTTTTAAAGACAAAGCAGCTCCACTCGGTGTGAAATGGGGCAATGACTGGATGCAACAGCAGCCGAATCTACATCAACAATTTTTAGCTGAATATGCGCAAGGCAAAAACTACGTCTGGAAAGATTTCCGCGTACGGTATTGTTATTTAAACTAAGGCTGCAATGTTGTGTTTAATCATTTCAATATTGAAACGCAACATTGCAAATTCACTATTTTAGAGACAAATATAAAACGCTAAAATCACTCCATAGATTAAAAATAAGATTGGAGTTCAAAATGGATGCTTTCATTCATCGCAGTCAAGACCGTGGTCATGTCAATATCGGTTGGCTAGAGTCTAAACACAGTTTTTCTTTTGGCAGTTGGTATAACCCTAAATATATGGGCGTAAGTGCTCTACGTGTCATCAATGACGACATGATCGCGGGTCATCAAGGTTTCGGGCAGCACCCCCATGACAATATGGAAATCTTGACCTGTGTGCTTAAAGGTACCATCACCCATAAAGACAGCATGGGCAACCATGGTGGTATTTCTGCAGGTGAATGGCAACTGATGAGTGCAGGTACCGGTGTACAGCACAGTGAAATGAATCAGGGTGATGAGCCAGTACATTTGCTACAAATTTGGATTACCCCAAATCAAAGAGATGCAGCACCAACCTATCAGCAGATTCGTCTTGATCCACATGAGCAGCCAAATCAATGGCATGTGATTTGTGGTCCAAATGACAATGCTGCAATGCATATCCGTCAAGATGCCGAAGTCAAAACCGCTGTGATTGAAAAAGATCAAATGCTAGAAGTTAAAGCTACACAGCATATTAACTATATGCATGTAATTTCAGGTTCAATCCAAATTACAGAACATACTCTTCATGCAGGTGACGCGATTGCTTTCTTAGAAGCAAGCGATGTTAAAGCCTTGGAAGATGCACAAGTGATTTGGTTTGATTTGCCTGAAGTCAAATAAGTCATCACTCACAATAAAAAGCCAACGTCTCGACGTTGGCTTTTTTAATGCAGAACTCAAGCAGTTTTTTCTCTTGGCTTAGAGAAAATTCACCACAATTAACGCTACAGCAGCAGGTAAGGCTTGAATGTAGATAATTTTCTTACTGGCGGTCAACCCACCATAAATCCCAGCAACCAAAACGCAGCCTAAAAAGAAATTGGCCAGTGGCAGTGCATAAGTTTCGGGTGCACATAGCGCCCAAAATAGACCTGCAGCCAAGAAACCATTATATAAGCCCTGATTTTGCGCCATGACTTTGGTCAGTTGTGCTTTTTCGGGCGTATTGCCAAAGGCCTTTAAGCCATAGGGTTTATCCCATAAAAACATCTCTAAAACTAAAATATACACATGCAACAGTGCAATTAAAGCAATCAAAATTTGTCCCATCATACACTTTATCCTTATTTTTGATGAATGATGCTAGATCAGCTTCACAGCTGATCCAAGTCGAAAACGGTTAAGGTTTCAAAAGTACTTTACCCTGACGTGCGCCTTGCGTCGCTTTCAGTGCAGCATCTTTAATTTGTGCAAAGCTGAAGATACCTTCAACAGGCAGCAGTAATTTTTTCTGTGCAGCAAGCGTCAATAACTCCACAATTAACGCCTTTTTGCGTTCAGCAGATAATTGCTTATTCACCACACTCGCCCAAAAACCTTTGACTGTGACTTGTTTAAAAATCAGATCTCCCGAAGAAATCTGCATGGTCTCACCCGTCATGCTACCAAATGAAACCAATAGACTATTTTCACTCAGCAAAGCTAACATTTCACCACTGGCCTGACCACCAATGGAGTCTACACCCGCGATCAATGGTTGATCTGCATGAATCGCTTTGACTTGTTTTTTCCAATCGGCTTGGTCTGTTGCCACCACATTTTGAATGCCTAAGGCTTGCATTTCAGCTACAGCATCAGTACGGCGAACCAAATGAATTACCTTTTGACTACGCGCTTTTGCAATCATTGCAACGGTTTTACCCACTGCACCATTGGCAGTGTTCTGAATCAACCAAGAATCTGCCGGCAAGTCGATAAAATCTAAAAGCATCAGTGCACTGATCGGCATCCCAATCAACTGCGCTGCCGTTTCATCATCAATCGCATCAGTTAAAGGCACAACGCCATGCGCTGGCGCAATAAAATACTCAGCCCAACTACCATGAATTCCTGCAACCGCTACACGCTGCCCTATCGATACGCCTTGTACACCCTCACCAAGCGCATCAATCACGCCCACTGCTTCACTGCCACCAATTGCAGGCAGTGTGGGTTTATAACCATAACTGCCACGAACTGTCCACACGTCATGGTTATGCATTGGCGATAGAATCATTTGAATACGTACTTCACCCGCTTTCGTTTCAGGTTGCGGCATATCTGCAGCTTCCAAGACGTCAACAGGTTCACCAAAATGGTGATGAATAATACTTTGCATTTGCTATTCCTTTATCGGCTGTAATAGTTGTTGGGTAGTTTCCAAAGCAAGATAAAGGGGCTGCTTATCTTGGGCCAATCTTGCCAATAAAGCTGCCCCCAACCACAATTGATACATCGTCTGTGCCATTTTTTCAGCGTCAATATGCGCTGGAATTGAACCATCTTGCTGCCCGGCTTGGATTAGACCCGAAATACGTTCTGTTAACTTACGCACCCCGAAGTTCAAAATCTGACGCATATCTTCAGATAAATCTGAGACTTCTGCTGCCAACTTGACGATCAGACAGTTCTCCGCCCATCCCCCATCGCTATGATGTTCAACATCACTTTCAATATGCGATGGGTTATCAATCCATGCTTGCCAAAGTGCCACGAGACTTGCATAGGCGCTTCGCTGTTCTTGCTGTATCAGCTGATCGATTTTGACTTTATAATCGGCCAGATACTGCTGGAGTAGCGCACAGCCGAAAGCCTCTTTCGAAGCAAAGTAATAATAAAATGAACCTTTCGGCACATCACAATTCTTTAGAATTTCCTGTAAACCCACTCCGACAAAACCTTTATGTAATACCAGTTGAAAACTGCTATTTAAAATGTGTAGTCGTGTTGCTTCACTTTTGTCTGATCGTTTCATATCCACACTATAAATCAATAATAGACCAGTCGTCTACAAATTAATGCATCTACCTTTGATACTTCATCTCGAACCATTGGATTGCATATAAATTTTACTGATTGAATTTCAGATATAAATGATTGAAATAAATGTTACTTTATACCATAACACTAATTTTCAATTCATCTTATGTCTACACCTTCACAACGTTTACAAGCGATTGACGCCCTCAGAGGATTAGTTATTCTGATTATGATGGTCGATCATGTCAGAGAAACTTTTTATCTCCACCAGCAAGTCCCCGACCCGATGCTGATTCCAGGAACCGAAGAATCCCTTTTCTTTAGCCGGATCTTGGCTCACTTATGTGCACCTGTTTTTGTGGTATTAACAGGCTTATCGGCTTATCTTTACCAAGCAAAAAACAACAGCGCTCAAATGACACGTGAATTTTTACTCAAACGCGGTCTATTTCTGATTTTTCTCGAACTGATCATTATCAACTTCGCTTGGACTGGACAGTTCCCGCCCGATGTCATCTATTTACAAGTAATTTGGGCCATTGGTCTGAGTATGGTGGTTTTAGCAGGCTTGATTGGGCTATCGCAAAAATGGCTCTGGGTGATCAGTCTCAGCATTATTTATGGACATAATGCGCTGGATCAAGTGTCATTTTCGCAGATGCCGATCCTGCAAAATCTGTGGTTTGTTTTACATGAACGTGGTTGGATCGAATTTGGAGATCTGATTCGTTTTAGAACCTCTTACCCAGTACTGCCTTGGATTGGGGTGATTACCCTTGGCTATTGCATCGGTCATACCATATTTAACAGTACATACGATGTCGCAAAAAGAAGTCAAATCTTGTTAGGCTTCGGGCTTGCCAGTATCAGCTTATTTATCGTTTTAAGAATGATCAATCTCTATGGCGACCAAGCATGGTCAGTCATGCCGACCAGCACTGAAACCGTTATGAGTTTTTTGAACTTGACCAAGTATCCACCATCGCTGCTGTTTATTTTGTGGAATGTCGGGCTAGGCTTAGTTCTGTTAGTGTTACTTCAAAGGGTTGAAAGTAAACCTTGGGTCAAACCCTTGATTATCTTTGGTTCCGTGCCGATGTTTTTCTATATCGTACACTTATATGTGCTCAAAGCCCTCTATCTCATTGCAGTCGCACTGTTTGGCACGACCCATGGCGAATACTTTGGCGTCGATCATGTCTCCACCTTATGGCTCATTTCGATTATTTTAACTGTAGCTCTCTATCCCTTGATGTTGAAATTTTCAGCCTTTAAACATAAAAACAAACACATTCGCATTCTTAAATACCTATAAAGATTTAAGGTGTATAGCCAATTTCACTGAAATAAGATTGATGCTTAGTCCAACTAGGCATCAAATTTCCCGACACCCGGCAAATATGTTTTATGCGCCAACGAATGTCTGAAGCAAAAAATTTACTTTGCTTTAGTCTGCAATGCTAAGCAAATTGAAATTAAAACCATCCCAATCCAGCCGATTGGTGCAAGTTGCTCTCCCACCAACAGGATTGCAAAAACAGCAGCAACCAAAGGTTCAAATAAGGTCAAGGTAATGGCTTTACTCGCAGGCACAGTTTTTAAGCCATATCCAAATAAAACATAGCCCAAAAACATGGGGATCAACATCATATACCCCACGACATAAAGGTTGATGTTTTCTTCAAACAAGTTTGAACCTGTTATCCATAAAGTCGGAAGTAATAATAAAGAGCCAAGTCCGAAGATGAGCCCCATAGACGCTTTTGCATCCATCCCTCGGTCAATCATTCGTTTTGCCGCCCAAGAATATAAAGCATAGGTCAATCCCGCAACCGCCCCTAAAGCAATACCCAACATTGGTCGGTTTTGGGACAGATTCTCCGTGGTTGCTACAGCATGTGATTCCCCGAGTGAAAGTAGCGCAACGCCCGTCACCCCCAAGACGAAACTCATCAGCCATGTCATTGAAAGTGCTTTTCGGTCAAACACCCTTTCTAAAAGTGCGGTAAATAAAGGCGCCGTACCAATCGACACGACCGTCCCAATGGTTATGCCTGCATAGTGCATAGATGAATAAAAGGCCAAGGGATAAATAAAAACCGCAATTACGCCTACAGCGAGCATCACAGCATTGGCTTTGATATGTGCCAGATGGTAGATAATACTTTTTCGCGCTAAAAGTGCCTGTAACAGTCCACCACCGCCCATTGCCGCAGCGCCAACCGCCAAAGGACTCAAGTTAGGTGCAAAAGATGCGACTGTGCCCGTCGTTCCCCATAGAAAAGCAGCGAACAGCACTGCAATAAAACCATATTTTGGTACTACAGAAACAGACTGATTCACGTGCTAATTTCCTGTGCTAAAAGTGTTTTCACCATCGCTGTTGCAGCTTGCACTTTTTCACTCGAGCTTTCCAAGCCTGCTCGCGCAATCGATCCCTCTAGAATAAAAGACAACAACAAAGCCATTTGTTTAACCTTGTCTGCATCCAAAATGATATAGGCAAGCTGTGTAGAGATAATGTTTTCAATTTCATCCTTATGCGCTTTCACAGCCAAGCGCTCGGCGCTGTGCGCTGGGAACTCAGCAGCAGCATTCAACAAACCACAGCCCCTAAAGCCTTTTTCATAGGCAAACTCAGCATGGTCTTGATAGGCTTCAAAAACCGCGACAATTTTATCAATAGGGGTATGTGCCTGTTGGTTTCGAAGCGCATACAAATCTAACCACTCTTGATGCCGTGCTTCTATATAAGAGGTGATCAAGTCAGCCTTGGTCGGGAAATTATTATATAAGGACATTTTGGCAACTTTGGCCTTATCGGTAATGCTGTTAATCCCTGTACTGGTGATGCCATCGTTATAAAACAAAATAGCGGCTGCATCTAAAATTTTCTGTTTCGCGGTTTTCGTATTCATCACACTCAACTAAGTAGATCGATCTACCTAATTTATAGAATCTGTAAAAATATTCAAGTCACCTTTGCTTATTTAATGAAGGAAATATCAGATGAATCAAATACAGGAGAACACCATTCAATAGCCCTTCCAACGTATATGTAATGAGTTGCTAGATAGGCCGAACGACGGATGCTAAAACCACACAGATGAAATTAAAATCTGATCTACAGAAATGACTGCTACACAGTCCATTCTATTAACTGCTTGTCTGAAACGAATAGCGAATCTAAAAAGGGAGCGGGTTGGACAGCTCAATATAGCTAAATAGTTATAAAAAAGGCTTAAATGCCTTAAATAAAAAAAGCAACAAGAGAAGGTCTGGCTGCTTTTTTTAGAATTTGATCACTGCCGATCTATGTGGTGTGCCCCACACTACTTGACGTAATGGCCCAACTTAAACTTGAGTCATCGATTAATGATTAGTTTTAATTTGTATTTAAAAATAATTTGGCGGAAGCGGTGAGATTCGAACTCACGGAGGACTCACACCCTCGTCGGTTTTCAAGATTGATGGATAATTCCATATTTTAAGAATATAATCATACATTTATAAGAAAGTTATTGGTGACTAACAACTAAACTAACAACTTTTAAGGTTTAAAATGTCTACAAAAAGCATAAAAATCCAATCTGGATTGTCGATCCGTAAACTGCCACAAAGTAAAAATTACAGTGTTTACATTAAGTTCGATGGTCATAAAAAATGCCAATTTTCGCTTAAAACGTCCGATCTTGATGAAGCAATTGCAAAAGCAAAAGCGCAATATCATTTTCACGAACTAATGTTAGAGAATGGCATACCGTTTCCACAAACACAAGAACGCCTTTCACTTTATAAAATCATTGATAAGCTAATTGATGAACATGAGAAAGAACAAGCAAAGGTTAAACAGGACGGTAGAGATGGAAAATATGCAACTCAAATCAGACTGTTCAAAAAAATTAGAGCTTTTTATGATTCAAAAACTAAACCACATGATCTAAACATTGCAGAAATTCGTAGATATTTTGAAGAAAATCAACCGTTTTCCACGACTCAACTTGTTGCGACTCGGTATTGCTTTACAGCGATACAAGACCGTTCATTAGAGAAAAAACAGATTAAAGCTGATCAGCTTGTCGATATAAAAAAAATTAAAGTTGGAAAACTAACCCAATCGAGGAGAGATCACTTTTCTTACTATGAATTTACAAAAGTTGCTAATTTTGGTCTAACTGAGATAAATAAAGCACATGGTAAAGGAAAACATACTCAACATATGGCAGTTCATTACATCTCCTTTCTTTATCATTCAGGAGTTCGTGCTGGATTTGAAGCGCTCGGTATAAAATGGTCAGATCTTAATTTTACTTCATTTGGTGATGTATATGCGACTATTAAAGATGGAAAAACAAAGGATTATAAAAAAAATAATCGTAATGTGCTCTTTGATCTTTTTGCAGAAGATTGTTTGATCGGTGTCGCTAAGTTAAAACATCCAAAGATCGTAAAAAACAGGTCAAAACGGTCAATAATCGAATATTTGAGATATAACAAACCAAATGAGACGATTTTTTCAACGGTTTATAGTCAAAGCCCAACCTATCCGAAAATTTTTAAAAAGTGGGTAGACCATCTAAAAGGTATTGGGAAGCTGCCAAAAGATAAAGATCTAACGCTATACTCACTCAGACATAGTTATATCACTACTTCTATCGAGCAAGGTGTAGACCTACCTCTTATTGCAGAAAATGCAGGAACGAGCGTAACAATGATAGAAAAACACTATTCCCATATCACCGTAATGACAAGACAGGCTCGAACTGCACTTGTTCGTAATAAAGTCGCAATTGAGAAAGAACTTCCAAAAGAAATCGATGAACAATTTGAAAAAAGAAAGGCGGATTTGTTTAAAAGAACAATAACTACATTAGATGATATGCATCTATGATAGTATCTGCTAAATGGAACAAATGCATTAACATACCTATAACATAGTTGCGTCATTTCTACGAATATTAAAGGGGAACTTATTGAAAGATTTAAAGGTCATATGTGTTGAATTAACTAATATGTAAGGATGTTTCATGGAAAACAAATTTTTAAATACTATGCTAATGTTAGCATTTAGTCCAATATGCTTTGCTAATCAGGAAAATATTACACAAGTTTCTTTGGAAAAAGAAACTATTTTTTATAATGGCACACTAACTCATGAAGCAAATATAGAAACATTTGAACTATATAAAAACTCTACAATAAAACCAAAGACAATTTCAATATCCAGTGATGGTGGTGATGTAGGACTGGGAATGGAATTAGGTAATTGGATATATGATAATAACTTGAATGTAGAAGTAAAAGATTACTGTTTATCCTCTTGTGCGAACTATATCTTTACTTCTGGGAAATACAAGTATATATCGAATAAGGCAATTATCGGATTTCATGGAGGGTTAAGCAGTGAAAGCTTTGATATGTCAGAAATTGACAATATGTTACATGACTTACCTAAAGAAGCACGGGAAAAAGAAAAAGAAAAAATCCTTAAAGAAATGCATGACTATATCAAAGAGACAAAATTTAAAGAAAGCAATTTTTTCAACAAAATAAATGTAAATAAAAAAATAACAACACTTGGTCAATCGGAACAATATAAAGCGTTTGATTCACACGAATATTCAGGGTGGACTTATTATCCGACGGATTATATTAAGCTTGGTGTTGTAAACGTCATAATAGAAAATCCACCATGGGAGCTTAAACAACTAAAAAATTTCGGCAAGGTCTTTATTGTCAATATTGATGATATACATATGAAATAACAAATATACATTATTTTATAAAAATGATATTACTTCTGTCTTTTAGTCTTACTCTTTATTATTATCTTTCTTATATCCTTGGACCAAAAGACAGAAAAACCAAGCCCCTACACATTAGCTTAAAAAATATAGCTTATAGTGCATAATCAGACTTCTGCTTTTTGATCATCCTGTGACCATTGACAGGCAACCCTTGAACTCAGTTTTCATGGTTGCTTTTAGAGACTTAAAGGAAATAATTGAGTATCCTCCACCGAACCCTCTCTAACTACTCTATGTTTTAATTAACCCTGATTTGAAGCTACTTTCAAAGCTCTTGAGCATCTGGGCGGTATTACTCTAACGTTAATGTCTTTATTCATAGACCGTTTGTTTTTAATTAAAACGAGTATCCTCGCAGGTTGCCACTCTCGGCGATCCTTGTAATGGCTGAAACAAACAAATTCCAAATCATCTTTATTCCAAAATTCATTTGGATTAAAACAAAAAACATCAACTATTTTTAGTTGATGCGGAAGTAATTTTTAAGTTGCTATTGACAGTAATAAACATTAATGATTTATTGTTTATTGAAGGATTATTACTTCCGCATAAAGTTTTAATCTTAAAAGTCATTGTTCAATCAGTGACTTTTTTATTTCTAATAATGTTTTATCATCAGTTGATAATAAGTCAAGGCTTTTTAAATATACTTTAATTAAAGGTGAGGGAAATGGCTGAATATAAAAACCCCAAAGAACAGAACAAGAGAAACTAAAAGAGTTAAAAATAGAATTTGATAGCGTGATTAAAATTGTTAATTAGACCAAATTCATCGAGTGGAACTATCAGAAACAATAGAAATAAAGAATAATTCTTTTACTTTTTTAGGTGGAGGCATTAATTTTATTATTTATAATGAAAATCACAAAAAGATTGTTGATGAAACAATGGTTTTATATAAAGAGCTAATGCTTTAAGTATTTGAAATAAAATCTAAGTACGGATATAAAATATCAAAACGATGAACCCACGAAAAAAGAAAGTTTGTTTTTGAAAATGATAAATCAATTATCACTTTAAGTACCGAATAAGCAAAGTCCGACCATTTGAATATAAAAAATCACCGAATGGAGAGAAAAAGACTATCTTTTTTTGGGAGGTTTTGGGGAATTGGTCGAATTTAATGGATTAACCGATTTTTGGTTGAAACAATGAGATCTTTCCTTTTACAGACAAGCAAAAATTTTCTCTGTAATATAGTGAGATTTTGAAAAAATCGAGAGCGTTAGCGGTTGAAAAAATCTTTGATTTTTTGGGTTGTAGGGGTGTCCCATGCCAAGTAGCAAGGAGTGAAACGACTGACGAACCTGCAAGGTTTGGCTATCTTGCTTAATCCTAAAAATCTCAGACTTGAAAGATGCAAAATAAATGATAAAACATAATTAGAACAAGGATTTTAATTATGAAGAATTTTTTTATCAAACAAATGAGGAAACATAACACAATTACAAAAGTAAAAAATCATATTGATTACTTATTGAATGAAAATACTGCCTCGCATTATAAGTCAAAAATACATTCACTTACTGAAAATGTAAAAGAAACTTATGAAAGAATATATTTTGAAAATGAAAAGTATATTGCTCATCAAAAAGAAAATGGAGGTGGTAGACCACCTGAAACTTCAACGACTTATGTTTTATCAATGCCTGAAGATCTAATTCATCCAAGCAATGATGAATGGGACGATATTTATAATAGGACGATTGAGAATTTTTGTAATTTCATCAGGCTTTGTTGCATAAAGATTTTAAAGATAGAGCTTTCCTGAGTCGCTCAAATTTAAGTGACAACTTGGGTATGAGGTCGGCCTATTTGTGTAAATTTATTTAAGACCGCTACACGAGCATGAATTTCATTCACTTGACTAGGAAAGCTTCTTGCCATTAATTTATCGCCTAATAATTTGATGCAGTGCATCTTGGTTTCAACCAAACTGCGTCGATGATAGCCTGACCATTTTTTCCATAGTGTCCTGCCTAAATGTTTAACAGTACGAAGTAATTCATTTCGCTCTAGCGAATGAACTTTTGTATCCTTACAAGGCTTCGCATTTTTTCTTGGCGGAATCACCGCATGCGCTTGTCGATCTGCAATAACCTGACGGCATTCTTTTGTGTCATAAGCCCCATCTGTATAGACTGAATCAATCTGTTCATCTGGTGGAATTTGATCAAGTAAATTACCAAGTACTTGTGAATCACTGACATTATTCGTCGTGAGCTGAACTGCCCGTATTTGCAGCGTTTTAGCATCTATACCAATATGCAGTTTACGCCATTGCCGACGGTATTCAGGTTGATGTTTCTTGCGTTTCCATTCACCTTCACCTAAAAACTTCAGGCCAGTTGAATCTACAAGTAGATGTAGTTCACCATGACTTTGCTGATAGCTTATCTCAATATCAATTTGCTTTTGTCTTCTGCAGAGTGTGGAATAATCTGGTGCCGTCCAACTTAAACCACAGAGTTGAATAAGACTTTGCACAAAGCCTGTAACCATACGTAAAGAAAGTCGAAATAGACATTTGATCATCAAACAGCATTGAATTGCTCTATCTGAGTAGGTTTGATTTCGTCCTTGTTTACCTTGTAATTGAGCATACCATTGAGTCTGAGGATCAAACCAAATCGAAATATTTCCACGATTAATGAGTGCTCGGTTATATGAAGACCAATTGGTTGTACGATAAATTTTAGGTGTAGGCTTATTCATCTCAGAATTATATTGCTGAATCAGACCTTACGAACAGCTTTGTGCAACAAAGCCATTTCATCAATGAAAATCAACAAAGAAAAGAAAATAAAGGCGTTGAACACATTAAAGAAGAAAATAGAGCTAATGTTGCAAAATATAATGCTATTAGATTAAATCCTGATATGTTTAAAAATAATTCTGTTGCTGTTATTCATAATGAAGAAGATAATTTTGAAGAGGCTTCACATCTACACATAATTACAAGCAATATACAAGGTGGTAATTATTTAAAGATGTTAAATCAAACGGCTGGACAAAACTATATAAAAAAAGCGTATGATAAAGCTGTATTAGATACTTTAAAATTAAAACCACAAGATTATATTCCAAAATGTGATCGTTTAAGTGAAGAAGAAAAAAATCAATTAGAAATTGAAGATAAGCAACAGTTTGAGAAAAGAATGAAAAATAACCCTCAATATATAAGCTCTGAGAAGAAAAAAGGAGGTAGACGCAGGCGTAAACCGTCAAAACCTCAACATATTGCACGACAAGAAGAATGGCAAAGAAAAACAAAGCTTGCTCAAAAGAAGATCAATCAAGTGCCAGAGGCTCAGGAACGTATCGATAAAGCTAATGAGCTACAACGACAAAGAAAAGCAGAACAAGAGGCTCTGAGTGCTGCTGAGGCTGCTAAAAGCAATGTTTTGAATGAAGTTGCTGCTGCTGAGACAAAAAAAGCGGCTGCTGTGAAGAAAACAAAACTTGCTCAAAAGGAATTGAAACGAATAAATACTAAAATCCGTAATAATCAAGAATGGTTGTATAACATTATTCAAAGTGATGTGGTTCAAGATAGAATTGCAAACTTACGTTCAATTTCAAAATCAACATTGGACTTTTATCGTGATGTAAAAGAGTTTATAGATGATTTATTGAAAGAAAATAACGCATATAAAAAAGAAATTGAAAAGAAGAATCCAAATTGGTTAAAACGTCAAACTGCTAAAAAAACCCAAGAAGAAGAAAAGAGAAAGGAACGTTTAAAATCTCAAAAATCTATAAAAAATGAGTTTACAGAAGAAATTGAAATTGATGAACCAGAAAATGAAAAACAAACACAAAAGCAAACATTTACTCAAAGAGTAAAAAATAGAATGGGTCTTTAAAATGAAGCTCGAAAAAAAGAAGAATGCCTTTATATTCTTCTTTTTTTGAGTAACAAATCTTTGATTTGTAGCTTTTAAAGATTTTGGTATTTATTAATGATGTTTTGAATGTCGTGAATATATTCAACATATTTATTACATTCTTGTTCTGCTTTTTCAAAAATATAAAGTAAACTTTCTGCTTCAATAACATCAGTTTCATTGTGTAAAATCTCATTATCTATATAATCTAATGTTTCTGCTGAAATTGGTGGGCACATAAAGCCCTTAAAAAAATCAGATGTTCTTTTCCATTCTGTTTGTACTTCGATATTCATTAATAACATCAATGCCCAATTTCTTACAAGTTCAACATCTGTATTTTCTTTGTTAGCAATTGCTGATATATAAACATGTTTAATACTCATTATTTCTCCTTTAAAATAGTTTTTTACATTAATTTATTTATCATATTTTCAGGTAAATTCAAGTCTCATTAAATAACTTGTTTATACATATTACTGTAAATAGAGTTATTTGATTGCTTGAAAAGAGCTGTATGTGCCATAAGCAGCGTTTAACGCTGTTATGGTTATCTGGGTGGTGCTTATGACTAAATACTTCATAGCGACTCTTGTAGAGAGTTTTAGGACCTGCTAAAACTAACAACTGCTAACGACTCTTATTTTTGAATGATTTTTTGATCGACCGATCATCTTTGAAATGCTTAAAAACGAAAAAACCCACTGTAAAACAGTGGGTTAGTTCTAAATGTGGCGGAGAGACAGGGATTTGAACCCTGGATACGCTATTAACGTATGCCGGTTTTCAAGACCGGTGCATTAAACCGCTCTGCCACGCTTCCATGGGCGCTATCATATAAATAAAAATATTTTTTGGCAAATATTTTTCATCTCACGGCCTGCAAAAAGCCACTATTCAGCTAAAAAATGTTCAATCTCAATAAGATATTAAATTTACAGCCTCTATAGGATGGAAAATTGATCAATAACTCTGGCATCTTTTAAAAATTAACTTTAAAAAAGGCATAAAAAAAACCCTGACTTAGTCAGGGTTTTTGAATTTGGCGGAAGCGGTGAGATTCGAACTCACGGAGGACTCACACCCTCGTCGGTTTTCAAGACCGGTGCATTAAACCGCTCTGCCACGCTTCCATGGGCGACATCATATAAACATTCAATCTACTTGGCAAATACTTTTCTTCAAAAATCACACCAAGTGGCTAAAATTAAAACAAAATCTTTTAGTTCTCTGAACTTTCAGGTATGTCATAACGAATTGAATTGACGTACCAGTGTTTTTTTCCAGTTGGCGTCAACACTTCAATTTCATCATCGACTTGTTTGGACAGTAAAGCCCGTGCCATCGGCGAGTCGATGGAGATGTGCTGCGGGTGATGATCATAAATTTCATCCACCCCAACGATGCGTAAGGTTTTTTGCTCCCCTGCGTCATTTTCAATTTCGACCCAAGCCCCAAAATAAATCTTGCCAGCCTGCTCTTCAGAAAAGTCGATAATACGAAGTTCTTCGAGGCGTTTTCCCAAGTAGCGAACCCGTCGATCAATCTTACGTAAGATCTGTTTGTTGTACTGATAATCCGCGTTTTCACTACGGTCGCCAAGGCTCGCCGCCCAGTTTACTTTCTTGGTAATTTCAGGACGTTCTTCATGCCAAAGCTGCTTTAATTCCGCCACCAATTTGTCGTGACCAGCACGTGTAATTAAGTTTGATTTCATGATGAATGCCGTCTAAATCTGCTTATTGATTTACAACAAAGGATTATTTTATCCCTTATTTCTCCACAACAGAAGTTTATAAAATAAATTCCTGAATTAAATTAAATTGTTATGTTACATTTTTCAAAAAAATATTGCACAAAATTTGACACTTTTAAAATTGCTATATATTATGCGCACATCTTAAATTAGTTGCCTATTTTTTAATCTATGTAGTTTTTCTACATAATCTTCTTAATCCCATGTCATTTTGAATGACGTCATGAATGCCCAACCTCTTATTGAATTTAGACAACTTGAACTCGTTTTAAGGCATGTTTTTGCCTTTGCGTTCTAGGGCATAAATTACTTGTAGCGGAGACAACATGCACAGTAGTTCAACTTCTGGATCGAGGCTTTGCCTTAATTCATTAACTTTCTCTCTCCCGTTGAAAGCCCTTGCTTTAAGTACTTTGTTAATTCCATTTCATAGTATTAATGCAAGTAAGACCTACCAATATGATAACGTCGTCAATCATAATAAATTGACTGTCGTTTCAGTGGAAAACCCAACGACCGTTTTTAAAGATGGTCAGCATTTGCATGGTTTTGGTTATGACCTTGCACGTAACTATGCAGACAGCTTAAATGTAAAGCTAGACTTCAAAACCGTCCCCGATAACGCTACAGCACTGAAATGGGTCGCACAGGGCAAAGCAAATTTTGCAATGACGACGGCAAGTGTTCAAACGATTGAGCAAAAAAGTCTCGCAACCTTTTCTGCAACTTGTGGTGATTTAAACGTTTTACGTAAAAATGGCCTCAATACTGAGCTGAACTGGGTATTTAAACATGCGAATGATCCATTAACGCAAACGGCGAGCGGATTTGTCTGCCGTGGTAAACAATCTGGTTCAATTGGTCAATTGGCCTCTTTTTACAACCGTAATGTCGTGAAGCCTGAAAACTGGAATACGATTCAACGCGATTTGCGTCAGCGTATGCCAATCTATAAGGCCAGTTTTAAAAGCACAGCGCAAAAGTACGATTTAGATTGGCACTTATTGGCAGCGATTGGTTATCAAGAGTCTTATCTTAAACCAAACTCCGTTTCTCCCACGGGTGTACGTGGTTTGATGATGTTGACCAATAGCACAGCCAAAGCCATGGGTGTAAGTAACCGTACCGATCCTGCGCAAAGCATTCAAGGTGGTGCTAAGTACTACGACCAAATGCTGAGTCGCTATGATGATATTCCCTTCCCTGACCGTAACTGGTATGCATTGGTTGCGTACAATATGGGACCGGGTGCGGTGAATCAGATTCAAAAACGGATTCAAGCACAAGGTAAAGACCCAAATAACTGGCTCAATTTGTATGCTTACTTACAACAGAACCAAACAAAGAATGGCCGTTACCGTCAAGCACTACAGTATGTGACGCGTATCCGAGCTTATCTTGAGCACATTAAAACCACGCCGCAGCTGGTCAATATCTAAAAGATCCTCTCTATCGGCATAAAAAAAGCTTACCTATAAAGGTAAGCTTTTTTTATTTCAGAACACTTAAGCCGTTTGCTCAAGCACTTTCTTAAATAAATCTTTTTGCTCTTGGCTTGGCTTCGCTGTTTGTAATGCCATCAACTGTGACATATCGCCTTGAACTTTTATTTTACCCGTCATGAACGCTTGCATTGCTGCAGCCATATCAAACTCAAGGAACACTTTACGTAGTGTTTCAGCATCCATGTTCAAAGTTGTTTTCGCGTTCGAAGACAAACCTTTTTTAATTGCGCCGCCATCTAAAGATAATTCGGTATTACCCGCATTGTCAGCAACAACTAAGTTAATTGCAAGATTCGCAAGTGCTGGCGGCAGGTTCAAATTCCCCGCTTGAGCAGTTAATGTTTCTACAGTTGAAAACCAATCATCAGTTAAAAAAGCAGGCATGATGTTTCCTCAATTCTTTGTTCGTTGTGTGCTGCCTATCCAGACGGCATCATTGTGAAGCTAAATACGCTCGGAGATTGTTATAGCATGTATATCCTGCATGTGCCTAAAGTTTTTTGTACGTACCGTTCATATTTTATATTTCTTATACAAAGTTTATCAAAATCATCCACATAAAAAAAACACCAATCATTGATTGGTGTTTTGCATTGGCTTAACTGACAAAATTAGTCTGCTGCAAAGCCAAGATTAACCATGTTAATGCGTTTGTTCTCCGGTTCATCTTCCGTTGAACAACTTTCACCTTTAAAGTCGAATTCACGTTCGCTATCTAACGCTTCAAAGTCGAATAACTCACGATCTGCCAACTGCGATGGCGAAACATTCTGCAAGGCGCCAAAAATACTGTGTAAACGCTTTGGATGTGCTTTATCCCACTCACGTAACATGTCATTTAACATGGCACGTTGCAGATTTTCCTGAGAACCGCACAAGTTACACGGAATAATCGGGAACTGACGCATTTCAGCATATTTAATGATGTCTTTTTCTTCCACATAAGCCAGTGGGCGAATCAAGATATTCTTTTTATCTGACGATAACAATTTAGGAGGCATCGCCTTTAAGCTGCCGCCATGGAATAAGTTCAAGAAGAAAGTCGCCAAGATATCATCACGGTGATGGCCCAACGCCACTTTGGTCGCGCCAATTTCTTGCGCAAAGCCGTATAAAGAGCCACGGCGTAAGCGTGAACAAACTGCACAGTAGGTTTTGCCTTCAGGCGTTAAGCGTTTGGTGATGCTGTAGGTATCTTTTTCTAAGATATAGTAGGGAATATTATTCTCTTCTAAATAACGTGGTAACACGTCCTCAGGGAAACCCGGTTGCTTCTGGTCCAAATTCACAGCCACCACATCAAAATTGATCGGTGCAATGCGTTTAAACTGCAACATAATATCGAGCAAGGTATAACTGTCCTTACCACCGGAAATGCAGACCATCACTTTATCGCCTTCTTCGATCATTTTAAAATCGCGAATGGCATGACCCACCTGACGGCGTAACTTTTTCAACAGACGATAATACGCAGAGCTAGTGGGTAGTTCTGGTTTAAAATTAAATCCCTGATTGGACTCAACTGGCGAGAACATAGACGAGTTAAACCTTAAAAAAAATACCGCGCAATTTTATCCGATTCACAGCCATCTCGCACCTAAAGAATGTAAATTCTCATGAATTGTCATTGCTGTCATATTCATGTATTGAAATCGGTTTAACTTTGAACGATTGCGTTCATATTTTAGCTGAACTGCTTATGTTTTGGACTTTTCCACATTTTTCCACAAAAGCTGGGGATAACTTTGTGGATTCTAATCGACTTGACAGGGTGTCCCCCCCACTCTTTAAGGCTTCTATTTAAATTGATCATTTTTTGATCAATTTATTTACCATTAAATTTCAATAGCTTAACCCAGTCAAGCAATCCTCATTAAAAATAAATTAATTATTTTTTTGATTACTTGCTCAACAATTTGACTTGATTTTTACAAAGACATGGATTTTTTAAACTTAAAATAGTTTCAGACGGTTCTTTTTTTGCTAAACTCATTTCTAGTACTGACATCGATTTTTTTACGATTAATAATAGATAATGAAAAATAAGCTGCTTTTGAGTCGTTTTTACGTTTTGGGGTGTATGACGATTTCGTTTATGGCACTAGATTGTCACGCGGGTCAAACTATCTACCAATTGAAAGATTCCAACGGCACGACCTTGTTAACCAATAAACAAAGTCGTTATAGCAACTTAAAAGTCGAAAAGAAAACCTATTATCCAGACAGTAATATCCACAGTTATAGTAACTGGGGGGCTTCTGAATCTTCCGTGTTGCCCAGTTATAGTCGTAACAAAAATGCTTTTGACCACATTATTCGCCAAGCGGCTCAAACCCACGGCGTTTCTGAAGGCTTAATTAAAGCAGTTATGCATACCGAATCAGGCTTTAATGTCAACGCACGCTCACCTGTTGGGGCTCAGGGTCTTATGCAACTCATGCCTGCGACAGCACGGCGCTTTAATGTCTCTAATGCATATGATCCACAGCAGAACATAAATGCAGGTGCCAAGTATTTAGCATGGCTGATGAAACGCTTTAACGGCAACACCAGTCTTGCGCTTGCAGGCTACAATGCTGGCGAAGGCAATGTACAAAAGTACGGCGGTATTCCACCCTTCCGTGAAACTCAAGACTATGTTCGCCGCGTGAGTAGCCGTTATAGCAATCTATATGCGGGCGGGATCAACATTTCTGCAGGCTCAAATAACACACCAGCCAATGCTCAAGTCATTGCGCAATCTACACATTACGATGCAGACTCTTCTCCAAGCACACAACTCAGTGTGAGTCGTAGCGCACCTTCACGCCAAATTATCCTCGCAGCTGATGGCAGTTTTACTGATGCGCCTGGTTCCTATGCCACGGCCAATGCAACCGCCTCTGCCCGCATCCAAATTTCAGAATAATTTTTATAGCAGTTTTATTATTTTTTCTTGAATTTTGATGAGTTTCACCTCATATTGAGATCAATGATTTTCGATTTATAAATCAGATTATTTTTTTATTATAAGAGGATTTTCTCAATGATGCGGATTGGTTTGTTCTTGCTAACCAACCTCGCGGTACTGGTTGTAGCTGGCATTATCTTGTCACTCTTCGGTGTCGGTAGTTACCATGGCGCGGGTGGCTTAAATCTAGGTAACCTACTGGTTATCTGTTTTGTCTTTGGTATGGTTGGCTCAATGATTTCTCTATTCATGTCAAAATGGATGGCGAAAAAAACAACTGGTACAGAGTTAATTGACCCCAATGCCCCGCGCAACCAAGCTGAAGCATGGTTGTTACAAGAAGTCGCTCAATTGGCGCAACGTTCTGGTATTAAAATGCCAGAAGTCGGTATTTTCCCGTCTTACCAATCTAATGCTTTTGCTACAGGTTGGAACAAGAACGATGCATTAGTTGCAGTTTCTACCGGCTTACTTGAGCGTATGAATAAAGACGAGCTTCGCGCAGTCTTGGCTCACGAAATTGGTCACGTGGCCAATGGTGACATGGTGACTTTGGCGCTGGTTCAAGGTGTCGTGAACGCCTTTGTGATGTTCTTTGCACGTGTCGCAGGTGATTTCATTGACCGTAATGTCTTTGGTCGTGAAGACGGTGAAGCACCAGGTTTAGCTTATTTTGCCATTACCATCGTGCTTGATATTGTCTTTGGTATTTTAGCTTCTGCAATCGTGATGTGGTTCTCCCGCTACCGCGAATATCGTGCAGATGAAGCAGGCGCGCGTCTTGCAGGCAAACAAGCAATGATTTCAGCCTTGTTACGTTTACAAGCCGAGTCACAACTTCCAGATGCGATGCCTAAAGAAATGAAAGCGTTTGCGATCGCGGCAGGTCAAGAGCAAGGCTTTAGTTTAGCTGCTTTGTTCCAAACCCACCCAACGATTGAACAACGTGTTGCTGCTTTACAACAGCTCGATTGTCCATAAACAATTCGTTCACTAGATTTGAAAAAGCCTCCGCATGGAGGCTTTTTTGTGACTCGGCATAAGAACATTTTCATTCAATCGTCACTTCGATGCAGCGTAATAAACTGCCATTTGGGTCAATGATGCAAAACTGGCGGATCTCATCAAAATCCTGAATATCGGTCATACGAGCGCTTTCCCACAACGACCAATTCACTTTAGACCAGTATTCATAATAGGGTTGAATTTCCGCTACGCGAATACAGGCACTATGCCATGAACTATTTGGGTCTAAATGCGGATGATGGAAAAATTCCAGTGTCATTTCGCCCAAACGCAGAATCATCCACTCTGCGGACTGATAAACCAGATTAAAGCCCAAGCTTTGATAAAATGAAGAAGTGCACGCCAAATCAATCGCTGGCAAATTTGCCGTAATCTGACCTTCAAATTTCATGAGTGGCTATCCTAAGTTTAGTCCCTGTAACCAATGCCACATCACACTACCACCCCACCACAATAAGCCCATAAAACACACCAAAAAGATCAGGCCAAACAAATCGGGGATGTGTAGCCAAAGCCATGCCACTACTGGGTTTCGCCAAAATGCGGACTGTTGCTGTTTCTTTTCCAATTTTTCATGGAGAAAAGGATGCGTCACATGATGCTCTGAATGAATTTGGTATTCTTCCCGAATATGGTCATGAACCACATCCAGTGCTTTACGACTCGGACGTATAAAAATATCAAACAATGTTCCTAACACTGGGATAAAACCGACCACAGCGTCAATCATAGCCAGCTTCAATACAGGGCTCAATTTCTCTTGCGGCACGCCAATTTGCTTGGCTTTATAAATGGCATAACACGTTAGGGCAAAACCTGCGATATCCCCAGCAATCGGAACAGTACTCAATGCGGCATCGGCACCGACACCCTGCTTGGTGAACGGAATACGCACCACAGAGTCCATCATATTGGCATATTTGGCCAAATCACGCTCTAACCGAATGACATCTTGCTGGCTCATTTTTTTTTGTTCTAAGGGTTCAGGCATGTTGTTACTGACCTCCATCATTTCAACCACTTTAACATCATAAAACCACTGAATTATGCTGGTTTTCATGACTTTTTTCTGTGCTAACTTTGTGCTGAAACAATTACTTATTAGCTTAAGACAAGGTCAGAATTTGCGATGCAATCAGCAGATATACCACCACGCCTGACGCATCACAAATTGAGGTGACCAAAGGTGCGGATGCACTGGCTGGGTCGAGTTTCATGCGGTTTAAGATAAACGGCAGACTCATACCAATCAAACAACCCATCAACACAATGCCCATCATACTCAGTGCCAATACTACAGCGACCAGAATATCCCCACGGAAATAGCCCAAAATGGAGACTGCCGTTGCCATGGTTCCACCCAAGCACAGCGCAACCAGACTTTCACGCCCTAGCAAATAAAACCAGTCTTTAAAATGTACGTCGCCAGTTGCCAGTGCACGTACCATTAAAGTGGCGGACTGTGACCCCGCATTTCCCCCACTTCCCACCAGTAAAGGAAGGAAAAATACCAAAACGATATGTGCCGCAATCAAGTCTTCAAAGTGTGCAATTCCTAGCCCCGAGAGTAAACTGCCAAAAACCAGAAACACCAACCAAAACACCCGCTTCTGATACAGTAAGAGGATTGGAGCCGTTTTAATACTCATCTGCGGACTGGCCGCAACCGCACTACTTTTTAGAATATCTTCTGTGGTTTCTTGTTGCACCACATCCATTGCATCGTCATAAGTCACAATCCCCAATAGACGCTGCTGCTCATCGACAATGGGCAAAGCCATAAAATCATAATGAGCCAGTTTCTGTGCAATACTTTCCTGATCCTCACTGACTAAACCCGTAATGACATGGCTGGTCATAACCTGTCCAATCAATTGCTCAGGCGGAGACTGAATAATTTGCCGCAGCGAAATCACCCCGTGTAAATAACGCGAGGCATCGGTCACATAGATGAGATATAAAGTTTCACTTTCCGCTGCATGCTGTCGTATATGTTGAATCGCCTGTTGCATGGTCATTTCGGCATGTACCGTAATGACTTCAGTGCTCATAATTGCACCCGCAGACTCAGCTGGATAGTGCATTAAATCATTCAGCTGGGCTTGAACATGCGCATCTAGCTGCGGAAAAATCTGACCTTGAACCTCTTGTGCCAAGCTTTGAAATAAATCAGTACGGTCATCCGAATGCATATGAGCCAGTAGCTTCACCAGCAAAGCCTGAGGCAATTGCGCTGCTAGCTGCTGCTGCTGGGTTAATGCTAAAAACTCAAAGACATAACTGGCTTGTGGTAATTGTTCCAATAGCCGAATTTGGTCATTTATAGGCAGGCCCATTAAAATATCAGCCAAATACGCAGTGCTGTACTGTTTCAAACTTTGAATAAAAGCATGGTTATCGGGCTGATTTAATTGCTCTTGGAAATCTTGCTGTGAAAATGACGGATTTGGCATACACCACTCAAATATTGTTTTCTTTATCTATGCGAGTATAGCAAACGATCTTTAAATGTCAGGCCTTTCAGCCTGATTGGGTTAAAGGTTCGCTTTGCCTATTCAGACTGCACACGAATGTTTCGGATTCGATCTTAAACCTCGTCCTGAGGTGTTCGTCCATGAAACACACGGCGAACCAAGACATACATTAAAGGAATAAACAGCAATACCAACACCGTGCCAAAAATCACGCCACCAAGTACACTCACCCCAATTTCCTGACGACTTGCGGCCCCTGCACCAAAAGCAAAGACCAGAGGTGTAACACCCGCGCCAAAAGCCAAAGACGTCATTAAAATCGGGCGTAACCGTAAGCTTGCGCCTTCCAAGGCAGCTTCAATTGCGGTTTGGCCTTTTTGCTGCGCCAGTGAAGCAAATTCCACAATTAAAATCGCATTTTTACAGGACAGACCAATTGTAGTCAGCAAGGCAATTTGAAAGTAAATATCATTCGGAAAACCCGTCAGATAACTGAACAAAATATTGCCACCGATACCGAGTGGAATCGCACTCATGACTGCAGTTGGAATACTCCAACTTTCATAAAGTGCAGCAAGGCATAAAAAGATAAAGCCTATGGAGACCAAATACAGCAGCAATGCTTGGTTATTGGACTTGTTTTCCTCGAACGATAACCCGCTCCAAGCCAAATCTATACCATCATGCCCTCGTACCATGTTTTGTACGTCTTGCATGGCTTGTCCAGAACTAACATTTTGTGCTGTATCCGCCTCCATTTCTAGTGCGGTATAGCCCATAAAGCGATTCACTACCTCAGGGCCTCCACTCCAAGATACTTGAGCAAAATTTGTAAAAGGAATCATTTGGTTCAGATCATTACGTACGGTCCATGCTTGAAGATCATCAGGTTTTGAACGAAATTCGGCATCCCCTTGCATAATTACCCGCTTAATCCGACCACGGTCAATAAAGTCATTGATATAACTTCCACCCCAAGCACTGGATAAAGTGCTATTAATGGCGGTCTGGCTGAGTCCATTGGCCAAAGCTTGCTTTTGGTTCACATCGACTTTGAGTTCGGCTTTATCTGGGTTAGAACGTTTATCTAAATTGCTAAAACTAGAATACTGCTTGGATGCTTCCTGCAAAGTTTTGAACTGTGCTTCTAAATAGGCACGACCTTCGCCATTGATATCGCGTATCCAAAACTCCATGCCATCAGTTTGCCCTAAGCCACTGACTGAAGACGGCATATTTACATTAATTTGTGCATTTCGATGCGATCTAAAATGAGCAATTGCCCGTTCTCGAATCGCTTGTGCGGAGTTCTCTTTCCCCTTACGTTCATTCCAATGTTTCAGCGCAATAAAACCTTGACCTAAATTTTGTCCCGTCCCCGAGAAATTACGACCATAGCGGATCATCACTAAATTGATATTGGCCTGTTCTTTATCTAAAAAGTATTGGCGAATTTCTTCTCCCACCACACGGCTTTGACTCAATGGTGCACCATCGGCCAGTTTAAACTGAACACTTAAAATGCCCTGATCTTCACTGGGAATAAAACTGGTCGGCAAAGCCCGATAAAACAGCGAAAAGACGGCAATCAACGCCACAAAAACCACCAGCATGATTTTACTGTGCTGAATGGTCTGCGTACTCAACTTTAAATAACGCTGTTTTAACTGATCCAACTTCAGATTAAACCAAGTTGCCCATCGTGCCGATTTATCATTGGGTTTTAAAATTAAGGCGCACAACGCGGGCGTCAATATCAATGCGACCAGCAGCGATAGCGCCATGGCAGCAACCAAGGTCATTGAAAACTGACGGTAGATCACTCCTGTCGAACCACCGAAAAAGGCCATGGGAATAAACACTGCGGTTAACACCAAAGTAATCCCAATCAATGCCCCACTGATTTCCTGCATCGATGCAATCGAAGCTTGTTGAGCACTCATCTGCTGTTCATGCATCAGCCGTTCAACGTTTTCCACCACCACAATCGCATCATCCACCAAAAGCCCGATGGCTAAGACCAATGCAAATAAGGTTAAGGTATTGATACTCATGCCGAGCACATACAGAATGGCAAGCGTGCCTAAAATTACAACAGGCACAGTGATGGTCGGAATCAGCGTTGCACGCCAATTTTGCAAAAAGACAAACATGACCACAATCACCAAAAGCACTGCTTCAAACAGTGTTTTGACCACTTCCTTAATCGACTCTTGCACAAAAGGCGTGTTATCACGTGGATAAACAATTTGATAGCCTTCAGGCAGTTTAGAAGATAAACAGGCAACCTCTTGCTTAATCAATGCAGAAGTTGCCAATGCATTAGCCCCTGAAGACAGTGAAATGCCCATCCCCGCTGAAGGAAAACCATTAATGGTATTAAATGACTGGTAATTTTCCGCGCCCAGTTCCACCCGTGCGACGTCTTTTAAATAAATAAAACTGCCATCGCGGGTCGATTTGACAATGATGTTTTCGAATTCTTCAACGGTTTTTAGACGTGTACCGGAGGTGACTTTGGCATTTAAATATTGGTCTGACAGGCTGGGTAACTCACCAATTGCCCCTGCGGCCACTTGCGTATTTTGCGCTTCAACCGCTGCACGTATATCGCTTGGCATCAGTCCATATTGACGCAATTTGTGCGGATTCAGCCATAAGCGCATGGCATACTGCGCACCAAAAACATCAACCTCACCAACTCCATCAATACGGGCTAAATCTTGCTCCAAATGCGTCATCATATAATCAGACAGTGCAATATTGCTGCTTTTGCCTGTTTGGTCATATAAGCCAATCACCATATGCGTATCGCCAAGCGATTTATAGACATTGACTCCTTGACGCTGTACATCTTCTGGTAGACGGTTAATCACTCCATTGATGGCATTTTGAACTTGCACCTGAGCGGTATCTGGGTCAGTTCCATTCTCAAAACTAATGCTGATTCGACTACGGCCATTCGAGTCACTGCTCGAACTAAAATACAGTAAATGATCAATCCCTTTAATTTGCTGTTCTAAAACCTGAGTAACGCTCTCCTCCACCGTCTCTGCCGACGCGCCTGTATATGTTGCACTCACCGTAATTCGCGGAGGTGCAATATCGGGGTAGCGCTCTACAGGCAACTGAAAGGTGGCAAATAAACCAAATGCCATCACGATAATCGCCAGCACACCAGCAAAAATTGGACGATGAATAAAAAATTTAGACAGCATGGGTCTGCGGTACTCTTGGGTCTGAGGCTAGATCTAGAAACTGGTATCACTTTATGCTTGATCTTCTATGACGAATCATTAAAAAACAAGACTTAACAACATGAAATAGAACATTAGAGCTAAATATGAAGAAACTATGAAGAAAGCTTTTTGACCAATTGATGACATCCTGTAATTTTTCGCAATTTGTCATTAATCTGAGATATTAAAATTGAACACTGAGTCCGCAACACCACAATAAAATGTTGAGGAACACATGTTAAAAAGAACATTATTGAGTTTTATTTTTTTAAGTTTATTGGGCTGTCATCATGATGAGAAAGACAATGCAGCATCCCAGCCACCATCAAACAACGCCGAATACATTGAGCCTGCATTGCTTATTATTGGACATCGCGGCGCCAGCGCGCTACGCCCTGAACATACCTTAGCCGCTTACCAAAAAGCAATTGATGATGGTGCAGATTTTATTGAGCCTGATTTGGTGCCAACTCTAGACGGTTATTTAATCGCTCGCCATGAAAATGAAATCGGAGGAACCACCAATGTCAGCAGCTTGCCGCAGTTTGCAGAACGGAAGACCAGTAAAGTCGTTGATGGCGTGACTTACACAGGTTGGTTTACTGAAGACTTTACTTTAAACGAGCTGAAGCAACTGAAGGCACGAGAACGTATTCCAGAGATTCGTCCAGCAAATGCCCAATATAATGATCAATTTGATCTGCCCACTTTAGATGAAATTATTGAACTCGTAGATGCGCACTATAAAAAGACAGGAAAAATTGTGGGCCTGTATATCGAAACCAAACATCCCAGCTATTTCCAAGGTCTCAATTTGGCCATGGAGCAACGCCTATTAACCACGCTGGCCAAACACAGCTATAGTCGTGACATTGCACCAGTCTATATCCAGTCATTTGAAGTCAGCAACTTAAAACAGATGCGTCAACAGTTAGATCAATTAAAATCGATTCAACATGCCAAAATTATTCAACTCTATGGCGGTAACTCCGAACAACCTGCCGATGCTGTGCTTGCCAAATCAACACTCCGCTATAGTGATATGGCAACACCTCAAGGACTGAAAGACGTCGCAAGTTATGCACATGGTGTTGGGCCAAGTAAAACCTATATCGTGCCCAATACTCAGCCGGCGACCCCGACCAGTTTTGTGAACGATGCACATACAGTGGGCTTAAAAGTACATCCTTATACCCTACGCCCTGAAAACAATTTCTTAGCAGACTATTTAGACTGTAGCGCTATTGCCGCTGAAAAGTGCGAAAAAGGTGCGCTGGCTGAGTTTGAAGTTTTCTTTAAAGCTGGAGTGGATGGTGTGTTTACCGATGACCCTGCTTTAGGACGCCAAGCCGCCGATGCTTTTTTGAAAAAATAGAATAAGTCACACAAACTAAACCAAACATTTAAACAGCTTGTTGACGTCAAACCCATATCCATCCTTTTAACTATAGAGATTAAAAAGCAGGCTTTTTAATCTCTTTCTCCTTACTTTAGGTGCGCATAGATTAAGCACTTTTTGAATACTATAATTAAGTGACTTTTAATATAGATCATGTATTGTGGCTGAAATTTTAAAATGGTTGATGGTATGAGCCAATATTCCCCACTCAAAGGCAAGTCAGGTTTTAAGCGTATTTTTAATGCAACACATTATTCCATTTCAGGTTTTAAGGCTGCATTTGCGCACGAAGCTGCGTTTCGCCAAGTCCTGCTGATTAACCTGATTCTGATTCCAACAAGCTTTTTTTGTGATGTCAGTCGCTTAGAACAAGCCCTCATGGTAGCAGTCTGTTTACTTGCAATTATTGTTGAATTGTTCAATTCAGCCATTGAGGCGATTGTGGATCGTATTTCATTGGAGCGCCATGAGCTTTCAAAAAATGCCAAAGACATGGGAAGTGCTGCACAGTTTGTTTCTTTAAGTATTATCTTTATTGTTTGGCTGCTGATTCTGATGCCTTAACATTTTTGTTCAATATTTCACGCTCAAGCTGTTCAACAAGCTTAAAATTAAGTCATAAAAAACCCTGCTTTCGCAGGGTTTTCTTTTGAATCAGTTCAGTGCTTAGTGAGCAGCGAATTGGTTCATTGTGTTTTTAGCATCATCGTGCGCTTTAAGAGCGTTGTCACCAGAGAAAATTTCTTTGTGATCATCACCGATGTCAGAACCCGCCATTGCTTGGTGTTTCACACAAGCGATACCACCACGGATTTCTTTACGTTGTACGCCAGCAACATAAGCCAACATACCTTCAGAACCGAAGTAACCTTGTGCAAGCTCATGAGTAGAAAGCGCAGCAGTATGGTAAGTCGGAAGTGTGATCAAGTGATGGAATACACCCGCTTCACGAGCAGCATCTGCTTGGAATGTACGGATCTTAGCGTCTGCATCAGCAGCTAATTCAGTTGCATCGTACTCTGCGCTCATTAATTTAGCACGGTCGTAAGCAGAAACGTCTTTACCTTCAGCAACCCAACGGTCGTAAGCTTGTTGACGGAAGTTTAACGTCCAGTTGAAAGATGGAGAGTTGTTGTAAACAAGTTTCGCATTTGGAACTGTTTCTTTAACACGGTTAACCATGTGCGCGATTTCGTCAACGTTTGGAGTCGCTGTTTCGATCCAAAGAAGGTCAGCACCATTTTGAAGGCTAGATACACAGTCAAGAACAACACGGTCAATTTGAGTGTCTGGACGGAATTGGTATAGACCAGAAGCCAAACGTTTTGGACGGTGAAGTTTACCATCACGCTTGATTAGGATTTCGTCTTCTTGAGCATCAGCAATGTCAATTTCAACAGTGTCTAGGAAACCGATGTATTGAGAAGCGATGTCGCCTGGCTCTTTAACCACTGGGATTTTTTGAGTCAAGTCAGCGCCTTCAGAGTCAGTACGCGCAACAATGATACCGTCATCAAGACCCATTTCTAAGAATGCATAACGTAATGCATGAATTTTAGAGATGAAGTCTTCGTGCGGAACAGTTACTTTACCAGCTTGGTGACCACATTGTTTCGCGTCAGATACTTGGTTTTCGATTTGTAGTGCACAAGCACCAGCTTCAATCATTTTACGAGCAAGTAAATAAGTCGCTTCTTCGTTACCGAAACCAGCATCGATGTCCGCAATAATTGGCACAACGTGAGTTTGGAAACCGTCGATTTGAGCAGTGATTTCAGCAGCTTTAGCGGTATCGCCTGCTTCGTTTGCTTTTTTAAGCGCACGGAAAAGGTCGTTTAATTCTTTCGCATCAGCTTGGCGTAAGAACGTGTAGATTTCTTCGATCAACGCAGGTACTGAAGTTTTTTCATGCATAGATTGGTCAGGAAGTGGACCGAATTCTGAACGAAGCGCAGCAACCATCCAACCAGAAAGGTAGATGTAGCGACGTTCAGTCGTACCGAAGTATTTTTTGTTTGCAATCATTTTTTGTTGTGCGATGAAACCGTGCCAGCAACCCAAAGACTGAGTGTATTTGCTAGAGTCAGCATCATAAGCAGCCATATCACGACGCATAATTGCAGCTGTGTATTTAGCGATATCTAAACCAGTTTTGAAACGGTTTTGGATTTGCATACGCGCAGCATCTTCAGGACTGATGTCTGCCCAAGTGCTACCGAATTTTGCTTTTAATTCGCGGATTGCATCAATCGCTGTTTGATATGTAGTCATGATATTTCCTGTAATAATATTAGGATTTTCTTCAACGAAAAGCTAAAATCAGACCCTCAAGCTTTTGCTTAGATTTAGAGCGCTTCGTTGCGATGAATACAGATTAGATTGACAGAAAAAATTAATCCAATATTCTGCATTAATTTTCAGTATTTATTTAAAAAATATATAGATAAAAGTCTAATTATATTTCGATAAAACAAAATTAAGTAATTGTTATTATTAAACTTAAATAAAATAAGAAAACCGTAAAAAATACATACTTTGTCGAATATTTCTTCATTAGACTTAAGTCTTGGCCGTTGAAAAAAAGAGTCCCAACCGAAAATCAATACTTAATGTGACCGAAATGACAAAAGTTCAAAACTGAGCAAAAAGAGTATTTATCACGCTTTTATTCCATCAATAACAGGCAAAATTAAGCCATTTTCTAGGCGATACTCTAAGCCACAATTCACACATATTGAAACATTACTTAGAGCTAATATGCCCTCAGTTTTTAAGCATAAAAACCCATTTTCTTAGAAAATGAAGGGGGGATTCTTTATACAACCCGATGCTTTTTTTTTCGTCAGTTTATTACACAAGCCCGATGGCTTATGGCATAATGCAAATAATTTCATGATTTTATTCTCGGTATTTATTTTATGAATCTGGAGCGGGTTGATCTAAACCTCTTAATTTACTTGGACGTACTTTTACGCGAAAAAAATGTAACCCGAGCAGCTGAACAATTGGGTGTCACCCAACCAGCAATGAGTAATATTCTACGTCGTCTTCGTAACTTATTTAATGATCCCCTGCTAATTCGCTCTTCTGAAGGTATGACACCGACCGAACGGGCTTTAGAATTACAACCCCGCATACGTGACGCTCTTTCTGATCTCTCCATGATTTTGGAACCTCGTACCGAGTTCCGTCCTTATACCTCAAATCGTGTTTTCCGTATTATGACTTCGGATTATGCCGAAGCAACCTTAGTTCCCCGCCTCGTTAAAGCATTGCGTTCAGAAGCTCCGAATGTCGTTCTCGACTTTTTAACCCCAAGTGACGTGTCTTACCGTGATATGGAACAGGGTAAAGTTGATTTAGCCATTAACCGATTCAATGAAATTCCACAAAGTTTCCATCAGGTCTTGGTTTGGCGTGACAGTTTTTCTTGTTTGCTCAACAATAAACACCCTGCCAGCGCAAACTTAAATCTTAAAAGCTATTTAGATGCACAACATATCTGGGTGTCTAAAACTGGTATGGGTGTTGGCTTTGGTGTCAATCCTGATAAACAGGCCGGTCTTGGCTGGATTGATCAAGCTTTAGAACGTATTGGTCAAAAACGTAAGATTTCTGTTTTTACCCGTCATTATCAAATGCCTGCACTTTTGGCATCCAATGTTGATTTGATTGCAACGCTGCCAAGTCGTATTGCAAAACTACAATCCAACAATCCAAACCTGCTGATTAAAGACCCACCATTTTATATTCCAGAATTTGAATTGAAAATGGCATGGTGCCCGCTGTTGCATCATCATCCTGCACACCGCTGGTTGCGTCAGCTTATTTTGTATGTAGCCCGTCAAATGATTGAAGAAGAAAATCGTGAATTTTTAAGCAATAACTCACAATTTTCTCACTATTAATCGTAAAAAATCTTAAATTATTCTTTTTTAAGATTATACTGTGCTCATCAAGGTAGTAATTTCCTTACTACCTCTAGTCTTTTTGTGTTAAAAATACTCCATAATAATGATGATCTACAGGTGGATTCGTGAGCCTTTTCCAGAATATCCTCATCATCGCGATACTGATTGCCGGAGCCGGTTTTCTCTCTTTAACGGAGATTGCCCTTGCCGGTGCACGTAAGGTCAAACTTAAAATTCTTGCAGAAGCTGGCGAGGAACGCGCCCAAAAAGTTTTAGACTTGCAAGAACAATCCGCTGATTTCTTTGCGGCTTCGCAAATTGGCTTAAACGCGGTTGCCATTCTCGGTGGTATCTTGGGTGAAGCAGCATTTCGCCCCTATATCGTAAATTTTGTAAATCGCATTTATCAAGGCCCATGGACTGAAAACATTGGCTTTATCCTCTCCTTTAGCTTGGTTACCTCGCTATTTATTCTTTTTGCAGATTTAATGCCGAAACGCATGGCCATGATTGCACCAGAAAAAATTGCAGTTTCTGTCATTAACCCGATTCAAGTTTTTATCAAAATTTGCAAGCCATTGGCCTGGGGTATCAATGCCATCGCGAATTTGCTGTTCCGCTTGTTTAAAATTAATACTATCCGTGATGACAATATTACTTTCGCTGATATTTCTGCAGTGATGGATGCGGGTGCGCAAGCTGGGGTACTGCAAAAGCAAGAACACCATTTCATTGAAAACGTATTTGAACTTGAAGAGCGGAACGTTCCTTCAAGTATGACCACGCGTGAAAATGTGGTGTATTTTACTTTAAATGAATCCGAAGCCAGCATTCGTCAAAAATTGGCTGAATATCCTTATTCTAAGTTCTTAGTCTGTAGTGAAAATATTGACGATGTAATTGGCTATGTCGATGCCAAAGACATTCTGGTCCGAATTCTGAATAATCAATCTTTACTACAACTCAATGAAAGCACCATTCGTAATGTTCTCACCATTCCAGACACATTAACCTTGTCTGAGTTATTAGACCGTTTCCGCTCCACCAAAGAAAAGTTTGCTGTTGTGATTAATGAATATGCTTTGGTCGTGGGCGTCATCACCCTGTCAGACATTATGATTACGGTCATGGGCGACTGGGTTACTCCAATTGAAGCCGAACAACAGATCATTAAACGTGATAATAATTCATGGCTGATTGATGGCAGCACGCCGATTGAAGACATGAAGCATGCACTGGCCATTGATGAAATGCCAGATGAAGAAAATTATGAAACCTTGGCTGGTTTTATGATGTACCGTCTACGCAAAATTCCACGCCCTGCCGATACCGTAGAATACGCAGGCTTTAAATTTGAAGTGGTTGATGTCGATCATTTTAAGATTGACCAACTTTTAGTGACGCGCTTACTTGAAGAAACACTACAGCCTGCAACCCAAACAGTCGATGAATAGAAACATCGCCTTGAATTAAAACCTTGCAACTGCAAGGTTTTTTTTGCTTCAGATTTAAACATATGAAGTTATACAAAATAAGTATCTTAACCATACTTTACAGATATATATTATTTATTAGAAAAATAGAATGAAAAATCACATATGTTTAAGAGCATTTAAAAATCATGCTGAATTGCATACTATCGCTGTCACTTGATGAATAAACAGACTTAACACGTTCAAAGGATTGATCCATGCTGACCATTTTAGGTTTAGGCATGATTATGTGCTTCATGTACTTAATCATGTCCAAACGACTGAGCGCTCTTGTTGCTTTAACTTTAATCCCTATCATTTTTGCATTACTTACTTATGTTTTAAGTCTCTTTGTTGACAACCTTGCTGGATTTGATATTGCTGAACTTGGCAATATGATGATGGAAGGCATTAAAAAGCTCGCTCCTACGGGCGTAATGCTCCTTTTCGCAATCCTTTATTTTGCAATTATGATCGACACGGGTCTATTCGACCCTTCAGTGAAGTGGATTTTAAAGCAGGTTAAAGGTGATCCTTTAAAAGTGACCCTCGGCACCATTACACTGACTTTAATTGTTTCCTTGGATGGTGACGGTTCAACCACTTACATGATCTGTGTTGCCGCAATGCTACCGCTGTATAAGCGTATTGGTATGAGCCCTTTAATTATGGCTTGTCTAATGATGCTTGCGAGCGGAATCATGAACCTAACGCCATGGGGTGGACCAACAGCACGTGCTGCAACGGCATTGCATGTCGATCCAAACGATGTCTTTGTTCCGATGATTTTACCAATGCTCGTTGCAATTGGGTGGTTATACTTCCTCGGCTTTATGTATGGCCGTATGGAGCGTAAACGCATTGGTATTGTGGAATTAGATATTAGCCATGGTGACAGTATTCAGATTTCGCAAGAACCTGAAGCCAACCGTGCCCACTTAAGATGGTTTAACGCTCTACTAACTTTGGTCTTGATGGTCTGCTTAGTAATGGGCATTTTACCTGCGGCGATTCTGTTCATGGTTGCCCTGTGTATTGCCTTGGTGGTGAACTATCCAGATCTAGACATGCAAAAGCGTTTGGTTGGTAACCACTCTGCCAGTGCCTTAGCTGTAGTCGGGATTATCTTTGCGGCAGGTATTTTTACCGGTATTTTATCGGGTACAGGTATGGTTGAAGCCATGTCTCAAGAACTGGTTGCCATTATTCCAGAAAGTATGGGGCCGTATTTAGCACCTATCACGGCTGTGATTAGTATGCCACTGACCTTCTTCATGTCGAATGATGCCTTCTACTTTGGTGTACTGCCTGTACTCTCTGAAGCCGCTGGACACTATGGTATCACTCCTGTGGAAATGGCTCGTGCATCGATTGTTGGTCAACCTGTACACTTACTGTCCCCATTGGTTCCATCGACTTACTTACTCTGTGGATTGGCTGGAATTAACTTTGGTGAACACCAAGAATTTACCATCAGGTGGGCGGTGATTACTTGTTTAGTGATGCTGGTTACAGCGATGATCTTTGGTATTTTCCCACTTTACTCAACACTGGGTTAATCAAATACTCATACTGAGTTATAACGAACCTTAAGCTCAACAACCGATAAATACCCGATGTATCACATCGGGTATTTTCATTTATAATGCCTTGATATAACAATATAATAGAGTCAAGCTTATGTCTTTTTCATTGCCTGCTATTTTGGCGTGTACTTTCTTTTATTCTGCGCTTTATCTGATTTACTATTATTTTTCCCAATACAGCCACACACTTCTGATCGTAAGTGCGATTGTTTTGCTGATTTTAGCATGGCGGATTACACCTTATGCTTATGAACGTGGGCAACGCAGCTTTAACGATACTCTGTCTTTTGGACAATATTTCTGGAATCCACTCATTACATGGTGGCGACTGTTCATTTGGCCCATCAGCTTATTACTGTCTTGGATTTTCCATAGCTAATATAGCCCCATAAAAAAAGCACCCGAAGGTGCTTTGATACTGCGATCTTAACGACCATACAATTCTAGCAATTTATCTAAAGTTGCTTGATAGTGAATGGTAATATCTTCAGATAAAATTTTATATGCACTGTCAAACTGAACCATTGGCCAGCCTTCTTTCCAAAATGGGAAGATGTTGTGCAAATCATGTGTCACGGTCGCATCTTCCCGTACAATGGCTTGTGCAACTTGTGACAAGACTTGTGCTGTTTCCGCACCATCAATCGCCATGTAATCAATCCTACGTACTTTTAAAATACGGATGCGGTCTTTCTTATAACGAATTTTTTTGGCTTGACCTTCATTCAAGCCCAATGCCAAAGCTACAGCTTCAACAAATTTGCTTTCAAAAGATTGGTTTAAAGCCACAATCGCAAGTTTATGTGCTTCTTGACGACCCGCTTTACCGCCTTTACGAATCTCTTCTTTTGCCTCTGTATCAAGCTCATCGTCTTTCATAGACTGCAAAATGTCTAAAATTTCGATATCACTTAAAGATTCAGGAGAATGATCAGTCATGAACTGCCCTTAGACAAAAAAATTGAATCCGACATTTTCGCATAATTCAGAGCGAAAAAGCGAAATTGTTGTGCTTTTCTCTGTGAATATTCTGTTTCACGTATTTTTTTGAGCCATCCCCTTCCAAATCTACTATAGTAAAGGCTATTTTTCTCATACGCTCTTTTTTGACGATGCAATCCAAACAAGTTCAACTGTTACTGCAACAATTAGAGACCCTTTACCCTGCCGCATTTAAACGTAATTACTTGCTTTATAGTCAAATCAAAACACGCGGTATTTTAGATGACCAGCGTGAAGTTATTCCGTGGGTTTTGGCGGTGATGATTTTTATTCCAATCAGCTTAATTCTGAAAGATTTTTACTTAACTCACTTGGAGAATCTCGATCCGCTCCAAAGTCACAGTTATGCCATTATCAGTATTTTATTGGTGCTGATGTGGGTCTTACCTTGTGTCATTAAACAAATTAAACATTCATCAAACTCCCTGTATCAACTGCAACGCCATGCGCCCTTCAAACTCGCTGCCGTGATTCTTTTAAGTGGACTAAATCTGGTGTTCCTTGAAAGCAGTTTGCTAATGTGGATCTTGTTTTATTTTGGTGTGAACTTTGGTTTTGTGCGCTTCTATAAAGAAAATTTATTTCGAGACCACAGCCAGTCGGTTGAACATCACCAGTTACAACAACTCAGACGTGTCTGCTTTTGGGCCTATAAGCAAACGCTCAAATCACGACTCCAATTACGCTTTAGCTCCCATCAATCTGAAGATTATCAGGCACGTAAAACCCAGCTGGGGCATGAAGCAGATTTATATGTGCAACTACTGAAGTATGAGCATGCTTACTGTAAGCAGATTAAGCATATCGATCTCGATAGTTATATCGATGAGAAATTATAAAAAAACCGAGCAATGATGCTCGGTTTTTTCTAGGGTCATTTTATGCCGTTTGCTTTAACGCACTGACTGGTGATAATGTCGGGTCTAATATCACTTGATGCGAGCGAGTTTCATCAACGATGTATTCTTTGTGCTTAATGGTATCTACAAAAATCCAATCCGCTTGTACCCGCTCTGCGGTAAAACGGACTTTCAAATAACCACGTTGATTCAAGTTGCAATAATTCAACTCCTCAATCAAACTGGTAAATGCAAATTCAAATTCTTGCAGTTGCTGCATCGGAATGGACAAATATTTCTCCAACCCAGGGGAAGAGACTGAACTGGTCGCTAACTCCACACCCACAAATTGCCCTGTTAAATCGTGTAAGTCCGATGCCCATGCATTATGTGTATCACCAGCCAAGACCACGACTTTTTTATTTAAATACTGCAGTGTGCCGTACAGCGTCTCCCTTTCAACCGCATAACCATCCCATGCATCTAAATTGTAAGGAACCACAGTTTTAATACGAGACAACTGCTCTACTGTTAAAGATGGATCATGATTTAAGTAACGAAGTTTTATTTCTACCAATTCTTTAATGAGTTGATTCACCTGCGCCAAAACCTCTGGAGTCACCGCGCCGCTACTGATTGCACTGAGCACTTGTAACATCTCGGCTGGAACAAGCATTTTGCTCATCAACACCTGCTGACCCAAAACTTGCCATGTGGCTTTAGAGCTCGCAAGTTGCTGTGTTAACCATGCGCGTTGATTCAACCCCAGTAACGTTCGATTTGGGTCTTGCATATCTGTAGTAAAGCGCACAGCATCCAAACCCGATGCGGTTAAATAATCTGCATAATCTAACTGTTTACTCCGCGCTAGAATACGCGTATCCAACATATTCAACTGCACTAAATTACCAAAGTTAAACTGGCGATAAATATTCAAATGATCTTTTTCAGAAAGCGGACGGATTGGCATCCATTCAAAATAGGCTGCCAGTGCAGCAAGTTTACGTTCAAAGAAATCACCTTCAGTATCTGACTGATGATTTTCAGCACCCTTTTCCCAGGCATCATTTGCGAGTTCATGATCATCCCAAATCACAATAAAAGGATGACGTTGATGCGCGGCCTGTAAATCCTGATCTAATCTATATAAAGCATAACGTTTGCGATAGTCATCTAAGCGAATAATTTCTGCATTATTATCATCCGCCAGTGCGCGCCCCATCGCTACAGCCTCTTCCGTTGCATATTCGCCCATACCATATTCGTAAATGTAATCCCCCAAATGAATCACAACATCGACATCCTGTTTGGCCATTTCTTTATAAACATGGAAATAGCCCGCTGGATAATTTGAGCATGAGCAGACCGCAAACTGTACCAACTGTACTTGTGCTGCCAATGTTTTGGTTTGCCCAGTGATCGAATATTTCGACGCCGATTTAAAACGGTAGAAATAAACTTGCCCTGCTGCCAGTCCCGTCACATCCACTTTCACCGTAAAATCTTGTGCAGCCGTGGTCAGCACCTTTCCAGTTGCTGTAATGTGTTTAAAGTCTGCATCTTTTGCCACTTCCCACACTACCTCTAAACGCGCACTGCTGTCCGTCGGTGTTACACGTGTCCAAATGATAACTTGAGTTTGTAAAGAATCACCACTGGCAACCCCATGCAAAAACTGCACTTGCGTAGTGGGCTGTGTGTTTGAATCGGCGTCATCACCACAAGCGGTTAGTGAAATAGGTAAAGATAAAGCACCAAATCCTGCCAAAGTTTTTTGAATAAGTTCTCGGCGGTTCATTTTTTTTGTCATGTGGATTGCCTAAAGACGATATGGACTTGAAATTTATGCGAAAAAGATGACATCCATATCTCAAGTCGATGACATTTTTATGAAGCCTGAACGAGTGCAGCACAGATAATTTTGCTATTTTTTAAACATAAACCGCTGAATTGATTGAAAAGAAAGCAAATAATCACAAATAGACTTGCCAACTTTTATTTCGTCCTCTATTATTGCGCTCATGCCCGAGTGGTGAAATCGGTAGACACAGGGGATTTAAAATCCCCCGCCCACAAAGCGTGCCAGTTCGAGTCTGGCCTCGGGCACCATTCTTAAGCTAATTAAGATGGTGCAATAAAAAATCCAGCGATATGCTGGTTTTTTTATGTCTATAATTTATGCCTCGAAGCACATAACAATCACAATATGAAAAAGAACACTCTTATTATCATCTTATGCCTAATTTTTTCAAACGTCAGCCATGCAAACCCCACCTCGCAGCAAACAGATAGCGATACGTTTTATGACTTGTTTGCAGGCACGATTATTGAAAAAGACCGTCAACTCTATTTACATGCGTGTAAATCAGTAGATGCTCATTTTAAATTAAGCTTTAATCACACTAAAGATGAGCAACATATTCGTGAGCTCATGAAAAAGCATCCAAAATTTTGGCTGAATCTCAATGCAAATGCTGAAATGGTCGAAGGCGAATACCTGATGACAGTCGATGCGATTGGAGATGAGCATTTAAAGCAAAGCTGTCATCTCACCGATCTTTTAGATGAGTTGTAACAGCAAACTCTGTTTCTAAAGCAAAACCAACAGAACTTGAAATGAGAGAGTGACTCACCACTCTCTGTTCACCACCAATTCTTCCATTTCAATATCCATAAACCCAGCATCTTGCACCACCATCATCATCGCTTCAGCAATAAAATCGGCAGCAGAATCATCTAATGATGAATCTAGATCTTCAAAATGCGGCTTCATTTCATTAATTTCAGCTACTGTGGCATTGGCATATTGATAGATATCACCCTCAGATTTTGCTTTTACAATTTTTTTAGCAAAAGTCTCAACATGCTGCTTCACTTCAGCAACAAGAATATCGGGATAATATTCATCATCAAACATAGGGAGAAGTAAATCTGCAAACATACAGGCACTCAAAACGAGAAACTTAAAAAACGAGTCTGTATAACATAAACCGAACAAATCACCAAATAAAAAAGCAGCATCTGAAGATGCTGCCAGTCTAACAATCTAATATAGATCAAATTTTCAAATTAAATCATTAGCCCAGCATTCCGCCGCCCCATTAAGCAAGATTCATCGCTTGCCAAACCTTGATCGCATCACTCATGGCTTTGACATCATGGGTGCGTACCATACACGCGCCTTGTTGAATACTCAGCAAATGTCCCGCTACAGAACCCACGGCCCGCTGGCCTGCATCTGCCCCACCTAAGGCTTCGCCGATAAAGCGCTTCCGTGACAATGCGGACAAGATGGGATACCCGAGCTGATTCAGCTGATGGAATTCGTTTAAAAGCTTAAGGTTCTGCTTTGCATTTTTAGCAAAGCCAAAACCCGGATCAATCATGATATTTTCAGCTTTGACACCTGCCTTGAGTGCATCCGCCACACGCTGGGAAAGCTCAGCCATCACATCTAAAGTGACATTATCATATTGATCTAAACTATTCATGGTGGTTGGTTCACCACGCATATGCATGATGATCACTGGAATATTCAGTTCAGCTGCCATCTCTAAAGCATTCGGGCGTGTTAATGCTCTCACATCATTCCAGATATGTGCGCCTGCTGCGACCGCAGCTTGAATTACTTCAGGTTGAGAGGTATCAATCGAAATGACTACATCAAGTTCAGCCAAAGCTTCCACCACTGGGACGACACGACGAATCTCTTCTTCAACCTCAACTACAGATGCACCTGGACGTGTAGATTCACCCCCAACATCGATGACTGTAGCCCCATCCGCAATCATTTGCTGAACATGCGCAAGCGCTTGTGCTTTGCCATTATGTTTGCCGCCATCACTGAACGAGTCTGGCGTCACATTTAAAATACCCATCACATGCGGTACCGACAGGTCGATTGATCGCTCACCACAACGTAGGATTTTCTTCGGCAAAGCCATCAATTGCATGTAATATTCTCCAGTTCAACTTACATTATCTTAACGCGTTCCCACTTTTAAGTGCCTATTTTTCTTCATCGGCAGTGGAAAATCTGCGCAATAAAAAACCACCCGAAGGTGGTTTTTTATTTTAACTTTTAAAAATTAAGTTGCAGATGGTAATGGTGGTGGTGTACTTGGACCATCCGTTGGAGTTACATCTATCACAGGATTTTCTGCAACATATACTTTTGGTGGTTGTGGCTCACGACCTTCCATAATGTCACGAATTTGCTCGCGATCAATCGTTTCCCATTCCATCAGAGCTTTCACCATCGCATGAGCAATATCTTTATTGTTTTCTAAGATATTGCGTGCGACATGGTATTGCTCATCGATGATACGACGAACTTCAGCATCTACTTGTTGCTGTGTTGCTTCAGAAATCGTACGACTACCAATGCTGCCCATGAATGATTGCTGAGAATCATCTTCATACACCATTACACCAAGTTTGTCAGACATACCGTACTTGGTCACCATCGCACGTGCCATTTTAGTTGCACGTTCAAAGTCGTTTGAAGCACCTGTCGACATTTGGTTGATAAAGATTTCTTCAGCAATACGACCACCAAACAAAATTGAAAGTTCATTCAACATTTTGTCTTTATAGTGGCTGGTTTGGTCATGTTCAGGCAACTGCCAAGTTACACCCAACGCCCAACCACGCGGCATAATAGTCACTTTATGTACAGGGTCTGTACCCGGCAGAATTTCAGCCACAATCGCATGACCAGCTTCATGGTACGCAGTTGCACGACGTTCTTCTTCACGAATCACCATCGACTTACGTTCAGGGCCCATGTACAACTTGTCTTTTGCATCTTCAAAATCATGCATATCGACAGTGTTCTTGTTACGACGCGCAGCAAAGAGTGCAGCTTCGTTCACAAGGTTCGCCAATTGTGCACCCGAGAAGCCTGGCGTACCACGTGCAAGCACTTGTACATCGACACCAGTCACTGAAGGCAATTTCTTCATGTGAACATTTAAGATTTGCTCACGACCTTTAATGTCTGGTAAGCCAACCATTACTTGGCGGTCAAAACGACCCGGACGGAGTAAAGCTTTATCCAGTACATCGGCACGGTTTGTCGCAGCAATGACGATAATACCTTCATTACCTTCAAAGCCATCCATTTCCACCAACATTTGGTTCAAGGTTTGCTCACGCTCATCGTGACCACCACCTGTACCTGAACCACGATGACGACCCACAGCATCAATCTCATCAATAAAGATGATACACGGCGCGTGGCGTTTGGCTTGTTCGAACATATCACGTACACGTGATGCACCCACACCCACGAACATTTCAACAAAGTCAGAACCAGAAATACTAAAGAATGGTACTTTCGCTTCACCTGCAATTGCTTTTGCAAGTAAAGTTTTACCTGTACCCGGTGGACCCACCATTAACACGCCTTTAGGAATCGTTGCACCTAAGCGTTTAAATTTTGAAGGATCTTTTAAGAAATCAACAATTTCTACAACTTCTTGCTTTGCTTCATCACAGCCAGCGACGTCGGTAAAAGTCACTTTAATTTGGTCTTCTGCCAACATTTTTGCTTTTGACTTACCAAAACTCATTGGACCGTTTTTACCACCTGCTCCGCCACCCATGTTGCGCATAAAGAACATGAATAACAAAATGATTAAAAGTACAGGGAAGCTTGCGATCAAAAGTTGCATCAATAAACCTTGACGTGCAGGTGCAGTACCTTCAACGACAACGTTATTTTTAATCAGATTAGGCATAAGCTCTGGGTCTTGAACCGCAGGACGAATACTTTCAAACTCTGAACCGTTTGATTTTTGGCCATGAATTCGTTCGCCATCAATTGTCACTTGCTTAATTTGACCAGCATTCACCGCAGCAACAAACTCTGAATAATTCATCGCTGTCGGCTTTTCATTGCTACTGACATTACTGAAAATAAGGATCAGTACGCCCAGTATCACTAGCCACAATATGGCATTCTTGAAGAGATCGCTCAAAGCTTTATTCCCATATCAATCTAATTTGATCATGCCCTATCGGGTGACCTTAAAGTTTCTGCTGAAGATCAGCTTCGCAAAATAATAAAAAGGTACAAAATGCACAATTTTTAACGACTTGGCAAGTAAACTTTATTTGAAAGCCTTCTTACGGCCTTGCCCAACTAAGAATACTTCCTTAGATCGGGCACGTGATGCAGCAGGTTTTACTGTTTTTAACACATCAAAGTTGTCGACTACTTGCTTGCGGAACTCGTCAAAGCCTGTACCTTGGAATACCTTTACAACAAATTGACCATTTGGACCGAGCACTTTCGTAGCAAAATCGATGGCCAATTCACAGAGGTAAATCTGGCGAGGTTGATCTACAGCCTTGTTACCTGAAGTATTGGGGGCCATATCTGAAATTACAACGTCTACTTTACGTCCATCTAAAATATTTAACAATTTATCGAATACTTCTTGCTCACGGAAGTCACCTTGCAAGAAGGTTACATCTGGGAGTGCATCCATTTCCAAAATGTCAGATGCAACCACCAATCCTCGATCACCGACCAGCTTTCCTGCAATTTGTGACCAACTTCCAGGTGCAGCACCCAAATCAACCACGGTCATGCCTGGACGAATGATGTTATATTTTTCTTGAATTTCAAGTAACTTATAAGCTGCACGTGCTCGATAACCTTCTTTTTGTGCTTTTTTCACAAAATGATCATCAAGGTGCTCTCTCATCCACGCACGGCTACTTTTGGATAACTTTTGGTTGGTAATGCGTGTTGCCATATCTCTCTAAAACATTAAAATTTCTTAAACTCAATTGTACGTTAAATTCTCTAGGCTTGCAGTATACATCTGTATCCAAATCTTGGGTTTTAGTTGTTTTTTTCTATTATCTAAATCGATTATTTCCACAGAATATAAAGCGTTTAATTTCGCAGTTTGTTATACTAAGCCGTTTTTAAAATTAGGTTATCTTTATGGCGACTTTATCCATTCAGGAACGCAAGCGTTTGCGTCAAATCGGTCATGCTTTAAACCCAGTGGTAATGCTTGGCGGTTCAGGTCTGACTGAAAATGTCGTTGAAGAAATTTTACGTGCTTTAAACGACCACGAATTGATTAAAGTCAAAGTCGCGGGTGAAGACCGTGAAGAGCGCGCTGCAATCATTGCAGAAATTGCCTCAACTACAGGTGCAGAAATTGTACAGACCATTGGTAAGATTGCGTTGCTTTACAAAAAAGCGGCGAAACAAAATGCCAAATTGTCTAATTTAGTTCGTTTCGCTCACGCAGCAAAATAATTGTAGTTTTTTATGGCAAGTTACGAACTCAGTGCATTTGATCGTCGCTTTCAAGCTATTTCGCTTGTTGGTGCGATTGAACAACAAAGCCCATATGCTCTCAATATCGGCTTTTGGTTACGCGATCCCAATTTGTACATGCACTGGCCCGAAGTCGTGAATGCAAATCCTCGTCAAGACTTTTTATGGGAAAACACCTGTTTTGAAGTCTTTATCGGGGTAAAAGGCGAAGATTATTATCGCGAGATCAATCTCTCCCCTTCGCAAGCTTGGCAGGCCTATCAGTTTGAGGAATATCGTTATCCTGAAGATATGCCGCCACAGGTCGCTTATGATATTGAACTCAATCAATTGAAGCGCACCCACTATGGTTTAAATGTCAGCATTGATCTGACTGAATTTATGCTGCAACACAAACTCAAATGGGCTGACCTATATCTGGGTTTATCCGCGGTGTTGAATACTTCACAAGGTCAACAGTTCTATGCCATGCAGCATAGTGGCCAACAAGCTGACTTTCACAATAAACGTGATTGGCTACATCAGTTTTAATCCAGACAAATAAACCAGATCAATAAAAAAGTGAGGCTATGACCTCACTTTTTTATGCACTTAATCTTGGGCCTCGTACAGCTAGATTACTTGCTTGAAACCTTATTCCACGCATCTAAGGTGTGTTCTTTTGAACGTTTAAACGTTTCAGTCAACTGATCTTTATGTTTTACTGAAATTTCGCTTACATCACCTTTTAACTCTTTACCTAGTTTGGTCAAGTCATCTAAAACAGCCGTAAACTCAGTTTTAACAAACTCTTTTAGTTCAGTTAAGTCTTTTTGAGAGTTCGATAACTGCCCTTTAATGGTTTCTAAGCGCAGTAAAAGATCTTGTTTAAACTGGCGGAGTTGCTCTTGCACACTGGCATTTAACTGCTTCGCTTCAGCTTCAAGCTTTTCTTTGCTTTCAACTACCGCTTCAGTGACCTGCTCTGTTGCTTCTTTCGCCACTTGCTCAAGCTTTTCAGTGCTTTCTGCAACAACTTCTTTCAACGCTGGCTTTGGTTTGGTCACTTTGTCTTGTTCAGTCATGATGTTATTCCTGTTGTTATATACACAGCGACAGCTTAGCGTGATTCGATAAAATTTAGATTTTGATTTGTTAGACAATTATTTGTTGTTACATTTTTCTTTACAAAACTTAGAAACAGTATCCGCTACAAAATAAAAGCACTTTATCTTGTTAATTCCATCTTATTGGCATGGACTTTGTTAGTGAAGTTGCGTATAGTGCCATGTTAAGTTCAAGCGAGCAGACATAGGGAGGGTAGGTTTTTAGATAGCCTTCCTTTTTTTTCGTCTACTCGCTTTTTTACAGCCTAAATTTCAGGAGCTTTGGTTTGAGCACCCCAGCAATTTTAGCCCTTGCCGATGGTACGATCTTTAAAGGAACGTCTATTGGTGCATCGGGTAGTACGACTGGTGAAGTCGTTTTCAACACTGCCATGACTGGCTATCAAGAAATTTTGACTGACCCGAGTTATGCACAGCAACTTGTGACTTTAACTTACCCTCATATCGGTAACACAGGTTGTAATGATGAAGACGCTGAGTCAGGTCGAATTCATAAAGTGTGGGCCAACGGATTAATCATTCGTGACCTACCTTTATTGCATAGCAACTTCCGATCAACGCAATCTTTAGGCGAATACTTAAAAGAACATAATGTTGTCGCAATTGCAGATATTGATACGCGTAAATTAACCCGTATTTTGCGTGACAAAGGTGCGCAAAATGGTTGCATCCTTGCTGGTGAAAATATTACTGAAGAGCAGGCTTTAGAAAAAGCACGCGCATTCGGTGGTTTAAATGGTTTAGACCTAGCGAAAGAATGCTGTGACCCAACTGGTTTCGAATGGACAGAAGGTTCTTGGGTATTAGGCAAAGGCTTCACACAACCTGAACTTAAATTCCATGTTGTTGCATACGACTACGGTGTCAAAACCAACATCTTACGTATGCTTGCAGACCGCGGTTGTAAACTCACTGTCGTGCCTGCACAAACTCCTGCTGCTGAAGTACTTGCATTGAATCCAGATGGCGTGTTCTTATCGAACGGCCCTGGCGATCCAGCTGCATGTGACTACGCAATTGAAGCTGTAAAAACAATTGTAGAAGACGCTCGCAACCTACCTGTCTTTGGTATTTGCTTGGGTCACCAAATTCTTGCACTTGCCTCAGGTGCAAAAACGGTGAAAATGCCGCATGGCCACCACGGTGCTAACCACCCTGTTCAAAACATGGAAACAGGCACAGTGATGATTACTTCTCAAAACCACGGCTTCGCAGTAGATGCAGAGACTCTTCCTGCAAACTTGAAAGCTACGCACAAGTCTTTGTTCGATCAAACTCTTCAAGGGATTCATCGTACAGACAAACCAGCATTCAGCTTCCAAGGTCACCCTGAAGCAAGCCCTGGTCCGCATGACTGCGCACCATTGTTCGATCATTTCATCGAACTTATCGAAGCATCTAAGAAGTAATTAAGGAAGCGATCATGGCTAAACGTACAGACATTAAAAGTATCTTAATTATTGGTGCAGGTCCGATTGTCATCGGACAGGCATGTGAGTTTGACTACTCAGGTGCGCAAGCGTGTAAGGCTCTTCGTGAAGAAGGCTACCGTGTTATTTTGGTGAACTCTAACCCAGCAACCATTATGACCGACCCTGCGATGGCAGACGCAACATATATCGAGCCAATCACTTGGCAGACTGTTGCACAAATCATTGAAAAAGAGCGTCCAGATGCTGTCCTTCCAACAATGGGTGGTCAAACAGCATTGAACTGTGCGCTTGCACTGGATGCCAACGGTATTTTAGAAAAATACAATGTTGAATTGATCGGTGCGACTAAAGAGGCGATTGAAAAAGCTGAAGACCGTAAACTGTTTGATGAAGCAATGCGTAAAATTGGTCTTGAATGTCCAAAAGCTGCGATTGCTGAAAACATGGAAGAAGCTTTAGAGATTCAAGCGCGCTTCGGCTTCCCTGTGATTATCCGTCCGTCATTCACGATGGGTGGTTCAGGTGGCGGTATCGCTTATAACAAAGAAGAATTCCTTGAAATCTGTGAACGCGGTTTCGATCTTTCTCCAACCAAACAATTATTGATTGATGAATCTTTAATTGGTTGGAAAGAATACGAGATGGAAGTTGTTCGTGACAAAAACGACAACTGTATTATCGTTTGTGCGATCGAAAACTTTGACCCAATGGGCGTGCACACAGGTGACTCAATCACTGTTGCGCCTGCTCAAACATTGACAGACAAAGAATACCAATTGATGCGTAATGCATCTTTAGCAGTTCTTCGTGAAATTGGTGTGGAAACAGGTGGTTCTAACGTTCAGTTCGGTATCTGTCCAGATACTGGCCGTATGGTGATCATCGAGATGAACCCACGTGTATCGCGTTCATCTGCCCTTGCATCAAAAGCAACTGGTTTCCCAATTGCAAAAATCGCTGCGAAACTAGCAGTTGGTTATACCCTTGATGAATTAAAAAACGACATTACTGGCGGTACAACGCCTGCTTCGTTCGAACCTGCAATTGACTACGTGGTAACAAAAATTCCACGTTTCAACTTTGAAAAATTCCCACAAGCAGACGCAACACTGACCACACAGATGAAGTCTGTGGGTGAAGTGATGGCGATTGGTCGTAACTTCCAAGAGTCTGTAAACAAAGCGCTTCGTGGTCTTGAAGTTGGTGCGTGTGGTTTTGATGAAAAAATCGCTGTAGGTACTGAAGGCGCGAAAGAAAAGATCTTGGTTGAACTTAAAGTTCCGGGTCCAGAGCGTATTTGGTATGTAGCCGATGCATTCCGTCATGGTTTCACCTTAGAAGACGTGTTCCAAGCGACGAAAATCGATAAATGGTTCTTGATCCAAATCGAAGACATCATCAAAACTGAAAATGAAATCAAAACTTTAGGTTTTGGTGATCTAAACGCAGACAACATCCGTTCGTTCAAACGTAAAGGTTTATCTGACCTTCGCATCGCGAACTTGATGGGTATTTCACAAAAACAATTCCGTAAGCACCGTTGGAACTTGGGCGTGACTCCAGTTTACAAACGTGTGGATACTTGTGCAGCAGAATTCGAATCTGACACTGCCTACATGTACTCAACTTACGATGATGAGTGTGAATCAAACCCATCTGATAAAGATAAGATCATGGTGATCGGTGGTGGCCCTAACCGTATTGGTCAAGGGATCGAATTCGATTACTGCTGTGTACACGCGGCGCTTGCAATGCGTGAAGATGGTTTTGAGACCATCATGGTGAACTGTAACCCTGAAACAGTTTCAACAGATTACGACACTTCAGATCGCTTGTACTTCGAACCAATCACTTTGGAAGATGTACTTGAAATCGTACGTACTGAAAAGCCAAAAGGCATTATCGTGCAGTACGGTGGTCAAACTCCGCTTAAATTGGCTCGTGCTTTAGAAGAAGCAGGTGCGCCAATTATCGGTACATCACCGGATGCGATTGACCGCGCAGAAGACCGTGAACGTTTCCAACAAATGATTCAACGTCTACAACTTCGCCAACCAAACAACAGCATCGTAAAATCTGCTGAAGAAGGTATGGCTGAAGCATCGAAAGTCGGCTACCCACTTGTGGTACGTCCTTCTTATGTACTCGGTGGTCGTGCGATGGAAATCGTATACAACGACGACGAACTTAAGCGCTACTTACGTGATGCGGTACAAGCATCAAATGAAGCACCTGTTCTTCTTGACCGTTTCTTAGATGATGCAATTGAAGTTGACGTAGACTGCGTATCTGACGGTAAAGACGTTGTGATCGGCGGTATCATGCAGCATATCGAACAAGCAGGCATTCACTCAGGTGACTCAGCATGTTCTATTCCTCCGTACTCTTTATCTCAAGAAGTTCAGGATGATATGCGTCGTCAAACCATTGCTATGGCGAAAGAGCTTGGCGTAATTGGTTTGATGAACGTACAGTTTGCTGTAAAAGGCACTGACGTTTACATCTTAGAAGTGAATCCACGTGCATCACGTACTGTACCGTTCGTTTCTAAATGTATCGGTGAATCATTAGCGAAAGTTGCTGCACGTTGTATGGCGGGTCAATCTTTAGAATCTCAAGGATTCACGAAAGAAATTATCCCTACATATTTCTCAGTAAAAGAAGCAGTATTCCCTTTCAATAAGTTCCCTGGTGTTGACCCAATTCTTGGCCCTGAGATGAAATCTACAGGCGAAGTGATGGGTGTGGGTAAAACTTTTGGTGAAGCATTCTACAAAGCTGTTTTAGGTGCAAACGAGCGTTTACCAGGTCTTCCAACAGAAGGTGAAGTGAAGCATGCATTTATCTCTGTGCGTGATTCAGACAAACCTCGTGCTGTTGGTATTGCGAAGCAACTGGTAGGCTTTGGCTTCAAAGTACTTGCGACTGGCGGTACTTATGAGTTCATTAAAGCTGCAGGTATTGAGTGTGAACGTGTAAATAAAGTCACTGAAGGCCGTCCTAATATCGTGGACCGCTTGAAAAATGGCGAAGTTCACCTCATTATCAATACAACTGAAGGCAAACAAGCTCAACAAGATTCGTTCTCGATTCGTCGTTCAGCGCTTCAAGCGAAAGTGTATAACACTACGACCTTGAACGGTGCTGATGCTGTATGCCAAGCTTTTGCGATTCAATTGCCAATGGATGTATACCGTTTGCAAGATTTACAAACTGTAGGTTAATTCGTTTACCGAGAAGTCCCGTCACCTCTCGGTGGCGGGCTTTTTTCATTTATAAACCTATATTTTTTTACACTCACCGACTTGAGGGACAACAATGCAACGTTATCCTATGACTCCCCAAGGCAAATTAGCCTTAGAGAAAGAATTACATCAATTAAAAAGTATTGAACGTCCACGTATTATTGCGGCAATTGCTGAAGCACGTGAGCACGGGGATTTGAAAGAAAATGCGGAATACCATGCTGCGCGTGAGCAACAAGGTTTCTGTGAAGGTCGTGTTCAAGACATCGAAGGTAAATTGGGTGCGGCTCAAGTTATCGATGTAAAAGAACTTGAACAGAACGGTCGTGTGGTTTTTGGGGTGACAGTTACTATCGAAAACTTAGACACCGAAGAACAAAAGACCTATATGATCGTTGGTGACGACGAAGCTGATTTTAAAATCAATAAAATTTCAGTGAACTCTCCTATCGCACGTGGCCTTTTGGGTAAAAGTGAAGGTGACGAAGCAAAAATTCAAACCCCTCAGGGTGAAGTTGAATACGAAATTGTAAAAGTTGCATATATCTAAGTTTCTTTGATATTTACGGCTGTAGAAACCCCTCTATTGAGGGGTTTTTTGTTTTTGTATTTTCCCAAATATCTCTCCCTAGCCCTCTTCTTATGCACGTGGGAAATTTCACTCCAAGAATGAGATAGATTTAGGGTATTCATTTCCTCTCTTTTTCAAAGCAAGACTTTTATTTGTTATAATTTCTCACACTCTTCAACGCTGTCTTTTTATGTCTGAGCCCCTGATTAATTCTCCTGTCAAACACTGGTGTGAGTTTGAGTTCATCTCTAAAACGGTGAAGAATCCGAATATTCACATTAAAGGGAATTACTCTTACTATTCAGCGTATTGGGATCAAGGTTTTGAACGTTGTGTCGTGCGTTATTTGCATGATAAGCCCTCGACCATAGACAAACCAATTGATCAACTCTATATCGGCAACTTCGTCTGTTTTGGCTCAGAATGCGTGATTATGATGGGTGGTAACCAACTGCATCGTACTGACTGGATTTCGGCTTTTCCTTTTGATACACGTAGTTTTATTCCCGCAGGTGATACCATCATTGGAGATGGCTGCTGGATTGGCTCTCGTGCCATGATTATGCAGGGTGTAACACTCGGTGAAGGTGCAGTGGTGGCAACGGGTGCTGTCGTGACCAAAGATGTTCCACCCTATGCAGTTGTTGGTGGAGTACCTGCCAAGATTATTAAGTATCGTTTTCCCGAAGCAGATATAGAAAAACTGCTTGCACTGAAGCTCTATGACTTAGATGAAAAGCAGTTTTTAAAAATGCGTGAGCAGTTGCAGACGAGTGATGTTACTCAACTCATTGAACACCTGAATTAAACATCTGTTGTGAGATAATATCTCACTCTTCTTGTTATACCCTCACCCGAAAAGAATCGATCATTTTAAAAGAATCTTGTTGTATTTCTTGCCAATGCGGAAGCAATTCTGCATGAAAATAGATCGTTATATAGCTCGTATTGAATCCATAATTTGGTACGTGATAACTTAATTCACAACTTGTATTTTCACTTTGAAAGTAATGGCAATTAATGATGGCACCCACTCCTTTCCCCTCAACTTCTTGCCAAAAAACCCTTTGAGAAACCCGCCCAATTCCTCTAACATCTATTTGGTAAAGTCCAAGATTTAGGTTAAATACTTTTTTTTCATTGATCTCTTTTGCGCTCATCTCTTCATGTGTTGCTATATCTCTTAGGTAGAGTTTTAAACTAGCAATTGAATCAAAAAAGCCTTTGCTCTCTTGTTCTTCTGGCCATATAGTCCGCTGATTGAGTGCTACTGTGATGTTATTTACATTTTTTGAATCCAACTGAAATCCATCTGATGGCTCCATTTCAGGCCATTTGACGTCAAAACTAGCATTTTGAATCTGATCATCGCATCCTTTGATATTATGCTGTTCTCTAACATTCTTACCCCAATAGTTCACATCTTGGTATTCAACTCTTGCAAAAAATAGATAATTTCGATCGATCTTCATTTGTTGATCACCAAATCTCCCACACTCGTAAGGCTGATCTTTTATACTTGGAATATCACTAGGTTCTAAAATTATGGCAATAAAGATCACAATACTAATAATTACTGGTGACAATAATAGTAAGACTAAAAAATCTACGACTGTAAGTGGTTTTCTGAGAAAATCTAAAATCATGAGTTGCCTTAGTTGGTAAATATTTAGCTACCTAATGCTTAACATCTAATAAGTTACTAAAATATATTATTTTCTATCATTATCATTAAAATTCAATCACTTATTCTTCTTTAAATATAACCATCTGAAAAATTTAAGATAGCTTAACAAACATTTCAACATTCTCTAAATTTGTCCGTTGCCAATTCAGTTGATTCGTATCTGTCATCGTATTTATAAAGTAGTAAGCTATTCATAAATATAAGCTATTTTTTAGACAAAGCCTATGTTTCTTAAACGCTACATTTACATTCAACTTTAGTGTTAAATTGATTATTATTCACACGCTTTTGTGCTAATTTAGAAGTGAGAAATTAGCATTTCATATGCAAATATCCATATGAATTTACTAGGTTTTATTCTTTAAAAAATACAGCTAATATTAAGGTATAAGCTGTATTTAACCCGTGATACATTAGAACAGAAATCTGTACGTATAATCAGTTGATAATAAGGAGAAATAACCATGGCATACCAAAACATTTTAGTCCCTGTAGACGGTTCAGAAACATCATATGCAGCAGTTGCGCAAGCGGCTGAACTTGCTAAAGCATTTGGCGGAAAAATTACAGTCGTTCAAGTACTTGCACTTGACCCTTACATTGCTGCCGAATACATTTCTGCAACTCAAACCAATGACTTAATTGAACGTGCACGTACTTCAGTTTTGAAAACGCTAGAGGAAGCTGCGGCTAAATTTAGCGATCTGGGCATTCCTGTTGAAGCAAAACTACTTGAAGGTCAGGTGGTGCACCGTGAAATTATCAGAGAAGCTGAAACATCTAAAGCAGACCTGATTGTCATTGGCTCTCATGGTCGTACAGGTTTAAAACGTTTATTCCTAGGCAGTGTTGCACAAAATGTTTTAGGTGAAGCGCACATTCCTGTTTTAGTTGTTCGTCAGTAATACATCGAGTGCTCTACTTCCAAGGAGGTAGAGCATTTCTATTTTAAATATTCCACTGGAATTCTTTCATTTTCACTTTTCCCGCAACCACTAAAATACCTTCCGCCAGAAGTAATTGTGCTTGAATGTTCTGTCCCTGATCATTCAGCTGACTTAGGCTAATTTTCCCTTGTGAGTTGATTACTCGATACCAAGGCAAACTACTGTCTACATCCATATGTTTTAACACATAGCCCACTAAACGCGAATGTTTAGGAATGCCTGCTAAACGTGCAATTTGTCCATAACTGGCTACTCGCCCATAAGGAATTTGAGCGATCACCTGAAAAATCATTGGGGCTAGTTCTTTTACTATCGATTCTGCCATTTCAAATGTGTCCTGTTTTAATCACTCCATAATGGCATCATTATTTGATTCAAATAAACCCTCTCATTCATTCTAAAAAGCCCCAATACAGGGGCTTTTGGGTTGGCCAAATCGCTAAAAATTATCAGGACTTTCCAAACGTTTCACTTCCTGAACTCGCTCAGGGTTATGCACCGCAGCAATGCCGTCATCTGCTTTAACATCAATCAATGCTTCAGGTTGATAGACAGTAATCGTCTCAAAACCCTGTGCATCTTCACCAATAATATACTTAAAGCCTTTACGGTTCATTTTATTACACAGACGTTGATACCAGCCTTTAAAACCTGTCTTTTCTTCATTCGGATTGTAGTAAAACGCATTCATTACAGCAGGCAATCCTAGACCACAGACCATACCTGAAAGCAACACAGCGATAAAAGTATAACCAATCAAGATACTGCTATATTCACTTAGCTCAGGTACGTTAGCTACCGCTAAGATCAGTGCTAAGGAAATCCCTCCCCGTACTCCCCCCCATGACAAAATCGCCAAACTTCCGTTATAACTTTTCTTACGGAAAGAGGGAAAAAAGGCAAAAGATAAATAATTCGCTGCAAAACGTGAAGCATGCAGAATAATAAAAGCGACGATGCCACCAAAAATCAGACTAAAGCTGAGATCTAAAATAAACAGTTCCAAACCAATTAAGGTGAATAAGAACGAGTTAATAATCCCTTCAACCGTATGCCAAAAATGGTTTACTTCCCGTATCTCGCGCTCTTGTAAAATTTCTTTCCACTTGTTCCCCACAATCAAACCACCGATGACGCATGCAATCGGTGCTGAAGCATGAGCAAACAGTGCAACCAAGTACGAACCGCAGGCCAAGAGTGCTGTGGTTAAAATGAGAGACTCCATTTCGTGCTTACCACGTAGTAGTCGCAAGATCCCTAAACCAAAGGCCCAACCAATAATGACGGCGACAAAAATTTCATAGAGTAAGGTTTGCAACACGCCCATGACGGTAAAGTTTTCACCTTGTAAGACGTTTAAAAGCGTCATAAACAAGGCAATACACATGGCATCATTAAACAGTGATTCGCCTTCGAGCTTGACCATTAAATGATGTGGTGCACGTACCGAACTGAGCACGCCTTTGATCCCAATCGGGTCCGTTGCACCCAATGCAGCACCCAACAGCAAAAGCACCAATAAATCGACATGCTGCCCAATAATGAACTGATAACCGTAGAGCACCACCCCAAAAAACACGGCGCACAGCACCAGTGCAATACTGGCTAAAATGCTGATCGGCTTCCAATAACTACGTAAATCTGAGACTTTGAACTTCAGTGCCGACGAGGTCAAAATGAAGCAAATCACGCCATTGATTAAAAAGTCATAAAAATCAATGTGACGAACCGCTTCTTCAATGTTATGAATATTGATGGTAATAAACTGATTACCACTCAGCAGGCTCGCGCCCCACTGTAAAATAAAGACAAAAATGGCAGAAACGATGGGTACGCCAATGGCTTGAGGAAAACCTAAAATACGTTTATTGAAAATAGTCGTTGCAATAGATAATGCAAAAATAACGGTAAAAACTTGTAGAAAAAAATAATTTCCCATTGAACTTCCAAATCGGGCGGTTGGGGAGACGGCGGCTTTCAGTGCTGATATCTGGAATAAAAATTCATTTCATACACATTGATGCTCGAAATATTTTAATCATTTTTCACATCAACGCCCAAAAAAAATAATTTTTTTTAACATTTCTCCTGATGATGAATTAACATAGGACATATGCATGTTTTTTATGTGTGAACTTTCCCTTTGGCCAAGTTTGATCTCCTATGCAATTCACTTTTAAAACCATCTTTCGGATGTTCTTCGCACTGATTATTTTCCTGACCACCTTTGCGTTGTTTCTAACCTGCTTTGCAAAAACCAAAGAAATTTTACAAGCCGAGCAAACTTTTGCCTCAGCCCAAAGTTTTAAAATGAACTCTCGTCCCGATCAAACACTGGTTCTACTTTCAAACAATAAAGCTCCCGATGATCATATTTATTTGCATGTGGCCAATCAGGGTTATATCGCCAAACTCAGCTGTGATCATTATTTAACTGACATTTGTGTAGATGACTACAACGAACAACATACCCGCCAAATTCAGTCAATTGAACTACTCAAAGCGGGGCAATTTAACTATATTCAGCAAGTCAGTTATCTCGATACACGCACACAAGATGTTAAAACATTGCGTTATACGCCTGAACAAATTCAGCAGTTTTACCGTGCGGATATGAGCAACTTAAAGTATGTGGTGTTTGGGGTGTTGTTATTTGCCTGTATTGCTTTATATGTAAGTGTCCGTATTGCTCGAAACTTTAAGCAGTTCTTAAACCGATAGAAATGAATTGGTTGAAATAAAAAAGAGGCGATAAATCGCCTCTTTTTTTATAACTTAAATGGCTTGATTAAAGGTATCACAACTTTCAACTTGCCCCGACTTAAAGCCCGTGCCAAACCAAGTCATACGCTGTTGACTGGTTCCATGGGTAAAGCTATCAGGCACCACTTGCCCTGTTGCCCGCTTTTGTAGGTAATCATCACCAATCTTATGTGCCGCATCCATCGCCTCTTCAACATCGCCTTGCTCTAAGAACTGAGTTCGTTGATTGTTATGATGCGCCCATACTCCTGCTAAACAGTCAGCCTGTAACTCTTGGCGTACCGATAAAGCATTGCCTTGCGCTTTTGAGCCCTGTGCACGAGCCTTTTGCACTTGTTGAGAAATCCCTAAAATGGTCTGAATATGATGTCCAACCTCATGTGCCACTACATAAGCCTGAGCAAAGTCACCCGCTTGATCTTGGCGCGCCAACTCCGTTTGGTTTTGCTCCCCGCCAATACCCATTTGAGTTCGCATGTCTTTAAAGAAAGCGGTGTCGATATACACCTTCTGATCTGCTGGACAGTAAAACGGCCCCATTGCAGACTGAGCAGTACCACAACCCGAATTGATCACTCCTGAAAACATCACCAGCTTCGGTGGAACATATTGTTGTCCCAATTGCTGTTGGAAAATTTGACCCCATGTGTCTTCAGTGTCGGCCAGTACAGTACCGACAAAGTCCATCGCTTCCTGCTGATCAGGCGTTGGGTTATCCAAACCTTGGGTTTCTGCCGCTCCAGTTTGTGCGGTCACTTGTTTAGTGGCTTGGTAGGCTTGCTGCGGATCGACACCTAGAAACTTCCATGCCACAAAGGCCACGATCAGCCCCAAAATACTGATGCCACCCGCCTTGACACCGCCACCACCGCGACGATCCTCGACATTGCTACTGACACGACGTCCCTTCCAACGCATAGCACTCTTCCTTCTTCTAATACATGCTGACCCGATCCAGTTTATGCCTTTTTTGAGCTCGGCCAAACTTTTTTAATCAAGCTCACAATAGCCAATACAATCAAACCAGCCACAAAACCAATCACTAAGTTAATCAGTGTTGGGGTTAATGCCCCCACAATGCTTCCCACAGTTGGAATATGTTCAGCATAATCCACTGAACCTTCAGTGAAATGATGCAATAAAGGCACGCCGTGGGAAATAATGCCACCACCCACTAAAAACATCGCGATAGTGCCTACGATGGTTAAGGTCTTCATTAGTTTTGGTGCAAAAGCCAATAAACCACGGCCAATAGTTTGCTTAAATGAAGAGGCTTGCTGAGTTAGATACAGCCCTAAATCATCAATTTTGACAATCATCGCCACAAAACCATATACACCGACAGTCATTAAAATGGCAATTACAGACAACACCATAACTTTGGTTGAAAAAGTTGCAGCAGCCACAGTCCCCAATGAAATCACCACAATTTCTGCCGACAAAATAAAGTCGGTACGAATCGCCCCTTTGACTTTATCTTTCTCAAAAGTCGCCATATCCGTTTCAATCGCAGTTAATTCTTGGCTGGCTTCTTCTTCGGTTTTGGCTTTTTTGTGATGCAAACTGTGCAGGACTTTTTCTACCCCTTCATAGCATAGAAATAAGCCACCAATCATTAACAGTGGCGTGATCAGCCACGGTGCAACCACACTAATCAACAGCGCCGCAGGGACTAAAATCAATTTATTAACAAAAGAGCCTTTTGCCACAGCCCAAACCACAGGCAGCTCACGGTCAGTACGAACCCCACTGACCTGTTGTGCATTGAGTGCTAAATCATCGCCCAAAACACCCGCCGTTTTTTTTGCCGCCATTTTACTCATGACTGCAACGTCATCTAATATCGTGGCAATATCATCTAGTAATATTAATAAGCTACTCGCCATTTATTTTTATCCATCTTGAGAATTTTGACATTTTAATCTGTGATCTAAGCTTTTGAATATTTGTTTATTGAAATTTAACTGATTTTATAATGGCGGATTCAAGCGGCAAGTGCAACAGTATAAAAACCAGCCATAACTTCACTCGGTGTATGCCAACCTAGTGTTTTTCTAGGACGATGGTTGAGTGTAAATTCTATCTGCTCTATTTGTTCGTTTGACACGTCATCAAACGATGACGATTTTGGCAGATATTGCCGGATTAAACCATTCGTATTTTCATTTCTAGCTCGCTGAATAGACTTGTAAGGATCAGCAAAATACGTATCTATGCCAGCATCAGTAATTCTTTTGTGTTCGGAAAATTCCTTGCCATTATCAAATGTCACACTATAAGCATGGCTCATCTGTAAACGATCTAATGCACAAGTAATCGTTTGAGAGGATGCTCTCGTTGACCCTAAATGAACAATATGTACGTACAGGCTCTTTCGATCAACGAGAGTTAATAAAGCACCTTTATGATGTTTACCAATCACCGTGTCACCTTCGAAATCTCCTAAACGTTGTCGTTGATCAATGACCTGGTCTCGGCAATGAATACTTGTTTTATCAATGATTTGACCCCTACGATCCGTGTTTTTGTAACCTCGTTTTCGATATTTCTTCTGATGCCTTAAGTGTAGATGGAGTTTACCGCCTTTTGATTTATCTTGATAAATGTACTGGTAAATCCACTCATGTGAAGGTACATCCAGCCAACAGCGTTGTGTTAAAGCACCTGAAATTTGTTCTGGTGACCAGTCCAAGCCAATCAAATAATCAATATAAGCGAAGGCAAACGCTGTCATGGGTGATGAAGGACGGTACCGTCTTTGACTTGCAAATTTAGCTGCCTGTTGAGCTCTATATCCACGTTGTCCAGTATTTCATTTTAATTCACGGTAGATGGTTGATCGTGAACGCCCTAACTCCCGAGCAAGGGTAGCGATTGAACTTTTACTTTTCAAAGTAGCATAAATTTCGTATCTTTCATCTTGAGAAAGTTGGGTGTATTTCTTCATTGTGTGCTTTCCAATTGCGAGTTGAAAAAGTCCAATGATTCTACGAATACACCTAACTTTTTCAACTAACTACAAATGTGTCGCACTTGGGATTTGAATCTGCGAATTTTTTCTCTGCAGTTTTTTTAAGACTGACATTGAAAAAGATTATGCCGTACAATGTCTGCATTCTTTGAAAATAGCATGTCGCTACGACGACTTTGGAAATAGATAATGAGTAATCAAGACAACCGTCCTGTTATTTTGACAGGCGACCGTCCAACGGGACAACTTCATTTAGGGCACTTTGTCGGATCTTTACGTTCACGTGTGGGTTTGCAGGATTCACACCATCAGCATTTATTATTGGCCGATGCACAAGCCTTTACTGACAATGCAGATAATTTCGAAAAAGTTCGCCGCAATATTCTTGAAGTTGCCACAGATTACTTAGCTGTCGGAATCGACCCAACCAAAACCACCATTTGCGTGCAGTCGAGCTTACCCGCGCTAAATGAACTCACCATGTTGTATCTCAACTTTGTGACCGTGTCTCGTTTAGAACGTAACCCAACTATCAAGTCTGAAATTCAGATGCGTGGTTTTGAACGTGATATTCCAGCTGGTTTCTTATGCTACCCAGTTGCGCAAGCGGCAGATATCACCGCATTTAAAGCAACGGTTGTACCTGTGGGTGAAGACCAAATTCCAATGATCGAACAGACCAATGAAATCGTACGCCGCTTAAACCGTCAGATTGGTCAGGAATTACTGCCTGAGTGTAAGGCTCTGCTTTCCAATATGAGCCGTTTACCCGGCTTTGATGGTAAAGCCAAAATGTCGAAATCTTTGGGCAATACCATTGTGTTGGACGCAACAGATAAAGACATTAAAAAAGCTGTTAATGCGATGTACACCGACCCGAACCACCTGCGTGTTGAAGACCCCGGCCAGGTAGAAGGTAATATCGTATTTACATATTTAGATGCGTTTGATCCAAATAAAGAAGAAGTTGAAGAACTGAAAGCACATTACCGCCGTGGTGGTTTGGGCGATGGTACGGTGAAAAAACGTCTTGAAGGCGTATTGAAAGAGCTGATCACGCCTATTCGTGAACGTCGTATGGAACTTGCGAAAGATCCTGATTACATCATGGATATTTTGAAGACAGGTACAGACAAATGTCGTGACATCACTCAACAGACTCTAGATGAAGTTAAGTCGGGTTTAGGAGTGTTTCATTTCTAATCCGTTCTTAAACTAATCCGCTTCTTTAAAGCCTTTCTCACTGAGAAAGGCTTTTTTAATCGCGAAATAAACACGAATAAGCTACATGCATCTCAAAAACTGACATTTAGGGTCGTTTGTTAACCTAAATTTACAGTAATTAACGTGAATACTCATGAAATAAGTACGCGCAGACCTTATGATAAGTTCATAGCTTAGATTAACCCTGAGATATAACATTTCTCCTTTTACCGAAACTGTGTAACAACAGATTCGTAGTTCTACGCAATGAATACCCCAATCATTGCGTATTTTTTTATCTAAAATTTATCAAATCACAATTAAACTGCTCTTTCTTTACGTGCCAACAAACTTAGACATTCTGTTTTTTGAATGCTATGCTAAAGCCCAATTTCAATACAATTCTTTTTAAAAATTTACACTTAACTGATAACAGCATAAAAATAGAGAACCTTTAGAATGTGGGAATTATTTACTCACCCATCCAATTTAATTTTTAGTATTTGCCTCAGTCTGATGTTTTTATTGGGACTGCTCGAATTGATTTTATTGGTGTTAGGCGGCGGCTCACAAGGCCTACTTGACCAATTCCTACCTGATGACCTAGGCAGTACTAAAGACGTCGACATTGCACTAGATGCCGATCAAGGTTGGCTCAATGCCCTGCTGGATTGGTTGTTTATCGGCCGTGTTCCTCTTTTAGTTTGGCTGATTATCTTCCTCACTCTATATAGCTTAAGTGGCTTTATTCTACAGTCCATTCTTCAAACTTGGACCGGGAGCTATTGGAGTGCATGGATCATGGCACCTCTTTGCCTCGTACTTTCAATGCCTATGATTCGTTACAGCGCCATGCTGATTGCTAAAATTTTGCCACAAGATGAAACCACAGCAATTTACAGTGAAGAGCTGATTGGACGAACAGCACTGATTATTTTAGGAGAGGCTAAAGTTAACTCACCTGCTCAAGCACGAGTTCAAGATCAGTTCGGGCAAACGCATTATGTACTGGTTGAACCTGAAACAGACCTTCATTTTTCTCAAGGTCAAGAAGTCATTTTGACTCAAAAAACCAAGATTGGCTTTAAAGCCATTTCACTTTAATTCTTTCATTTTGTACTTATAACTTTAAATAAAATCGGGACCCTTATGCTCAGCAACAATTTCTATAACATTCTTATTCTTGCAGGGATTATCTTTGCAGCTCTGGTTATTATCGGCATTATTATTGCCCGTCTGTACCGTCGTTCCAGCAAAGAAATCTCTTTCGTACGTACAGGTTTTGGCGGCGAAAAAGTTATTTTAGGTGGCGGTGCAATTGTACTGCCTGTATTACATGAAATTATTCCTGTCAACATGAACACGCTACGTTTAGAGGTTCGCCGTGCTGATGATCAAGCGCTCATTACCCGTGACCGTATGCGTGTCGATGTCATGGCGGAGTTCTATGTCCGTGTAAAGCCTTTGGCTGAATCAATTGCAGTGGCCGCGCAGACTTTGGGACAAAAAACCATGTCTCCAAATGAGTTGAAGAACCTTGTGGAAGGTAAGTTTGTCGATTCCTTGCGTGCAGTCGCTGCTGAAATGGCGATGGAAGAGTTACATGAAAAGCGCGTAGATTTTGTGCAAAAAGTACAACAAGTGGTGTCCGAAGACTTACATAAAAATGGTCTAGAGCTTGAAACTGTGTCATTAACAGGTTTAGACCAAACAGGTTTTAAATACTTTAACCCTCAAAATGCATTCGATGCCGAAGGTTTAACCAAGCTGACTGAAACAATTGAAGACCGCCGTCGTAAACGTAATCATATCGAGCAAGACGCTGACCTTGCCATTAAGACCAAAAACTTAGAAGCAGAGCAAGCTCGCCTACAAATCATTCGCGAAGAGGAATACGCCAAACTACAACAAGAACGTGAAATTGCAATTCGCCGTGCAGAGCAATTGGCTGAAATTGCCTCACAAGAAGCTGAGAAAAAACGTGAAGCAGAAGAAGCACGTATTGCAGCTGAGCGTGAAGTCGAGTTAAAGCGTATTGGTGCAGCACGTGATGTAGAAAGCCAAAATATTCAAAAATCACAAATTATTGAACAAGCGCAGGTTGAGCAAAAGAAAACCATCGAGTTGGCTGAACAGTCACGTGCCATTGCAATTGCTGAAAAGTCACGTGAAGAGTCTGAAGCCAAAGCTTCTGCAGACCGTGCCCGTGCTGAAGCCGTTAAAGCTGAAGAAGAAGTGATTACCGTACGTGAAACACAGCGTGCGGAACGTCAAAAAGCAGTTGAGTTGGTTGCGGCGAAACAAGCTGCAGAAAAAGATGCGATTGCGATTACGGTTGCAGCTGAAGCAGGTAAACAAGCCGCTGCCGATGATGCCGAAGCAGTTCGTATTGCAGCGGAAGCTCAAGCCGAACAAGCTCGCTTAAAGGCCAAAGGTGAAGCGGATGCCAAAATACTGTTGGCTCAAGCAATGGAAAAACAATACCAAGTCGATGCAGATGGTACACGTGCCGTGAATGAGGCCAACAACGTCTTATCTCCTGAGCAAGTTGAAATGCAAATTCGCCTAGCATTGTTAAAATACTTACCTGAAATCATTCGTGAAAGTGTTAAGCCGATGGAAAACATTGATGACATCAAAATTCTACAGGTTAACGGTTTAGGTAATGTCGGCTCAGCCACAACTGGAGGTGATGGTGCGGAATCTTCACAAGTTGCTTTGTCTGATCAAGTGGTGAATAGTGCGCTACGCTATCGTACCCAAGCACCATTAATTGATAGCTTGATGAATGAACTGGGAATTCAAGGCGGCGACATCAATGGTTTAACCCAAAGCTTAAAACCGCAAAGCAAAGCTCAATAGTAGTTAGACTTACAAGCAAAAAACGCGACGATCTGTCGCGTTTTTTATCATCTACTTTAATATTCAACTTTCAATAAAATACACATTTAAGCTGTTAAAACGATAGACCCTCTAATTCACTCAGCATAGTAAGCCTATCATCTATTATAAAAATTTAAGTTATTTTAGCTTGGTAATCGATTAGCCTACCATCAGAAAAGTCCAAAAGTAATGTAAACATCCTAGACTCTACAATTGAGTGAAAACATTCTAAACCATATGGCTACAACCTTTTTTACAAATAAACTGAGTTGAACCATTTAGTGCAAACGCACCCAAAAGAAACGGATCAATTGCCCACGATCATAAGGAAAATTTGAAAGGTACTCATATCCAACTTTATTTCGTTTGTTGATTTTAATTTCAATACCATACCCAAATGAAATACTGAGTGCATCCAAATCTGAACTATCAAACTCCCCTGTCCCCAATTTATGGCTCAAACCATCCGAGTTGTAGGCCGAGTAGTTAAATACGCGAATATATTCATTCTCATAAAAATCATTATTGATCAATGTATAATCGTTTTCTTCTTCATTATGTTGTGCAGCTAACTGCTGATAATAGTGGAAAATATCATCACTCAAAGACTCAGCCAAGTAGACGTCTTCATTTTCAGCATAAGCACTATTCATTGCTAGCCCGAACAAGAATAAGCAGCGACAAAACAATAAATGAATAGGCTTAAACATCTGTAATATTATGTCTTCAAAAGAATTATTTTAATTATGAATATAGCATAGTCTCCTATAGAAACAGTGAACACCAAATATTTATCAATTCTCAGATTGTTAAGTACATAGTAAATCTTGCTCTAATTTAACCATTTTGTCTTTTGTCCAATATGGATTTTTCAATGTGGCTAAATATAGTTTTCAGCTGAGATTAAAAACTCTAATACCCATATTATTTTTATACAGAGAAATGTATTAGTGCAAACCAATATGCTCTCCACAAAAAAGCCGTATGTGCAATTAAGACATACGGCTTTTTCCTTTAAAATATAAAAGGCTTAAACTAAACCTTTATCCTTTAAAAGTTGGAACATCGTTGAACCGAGTTCTGCTGGGCTACGCGTGTACGCCATCCCCGCCTTTTCAAATGCTGCAAACTTTTCTTCCGCTGTCCCTTTACCACCAGAAATAATTGCTCCCGCATGCCCCATACGCTTGCCTTTCGGTGCTGTTACACCTGCAATATAACCCACCACAGGTTTAGTCACATGCGATTGAATATATTCAGCTGCTTCTTCTTCAGCCGTACCACCAATCTCACCAATCATGATAATCGCTTCAGTTTGCGGATCTTCTTGGAACAGTTTCAAACAATCAATTTGGTTCATACCCGGAATTGGATCACCACCAATACCAATACAGGTGGATTGACCTAAACCAAGCTTAGTCGTTTGCGCAACCGCTTCATACGTCAATGTACCAGAGCGAGAGATAATACCAATTTTACCCGGTTGGTGAATATGACCAGGCATAATCCCGATCTTACATTCCCCCGGAGTAATAATACCCGGACAGTTTGGACCAATCAGACGTGTACCATGGCCATTGGTTTCTAGATAACGCTTAGCTTTGAGCATGTCTAAAGTTGGCACACCTTCTGTGATGACTACAATCAGTCCAACACCTGAGTCCACTGCTTCAATAATTGAATCTAATACAAACGGAGCTGGTACATAAATCACAGTCGCATCTGCGCCTGTACCAGCAACTGCATCTTTCATGGTGTTAAATACAGGTAAATCTAGGTGGGTTGTGCCACCTTTACCAGGAGTTACCCCGCCAACGACTTTAGTTCCATAATCTAGTGCTTGTGCTGAGTGGAATGTGCCGTTTTTACCTGTAAAACCTTGTACCAATACTTTGGTGTCTTTATTAATTAATACGCTCATATTGATACTCCTTACGCTTTTACTGCAGCAACAATTTTTTCTGCGGCATCCGACAAGCCATTTGCAGAAATAAGTTTTAAACCTGATTCATCAAGTAATTTGGCACCCAATTCAGCATTGTTCCCTTCTAAACGAACAACCACAGGTACGGTCACATTTACTTCTTGAACCGCTGCAATAATTGCTTCAGCAATCATGTCACAACGTACAATTCCACCGAAGATATTAATCAACACCCCTTGTACAGAGGTATCTGCCAGAATAATTTTAAACGCTTCAATCACACGGTCTTTGGTTGCACCACCACCGACATCAAGGAAGTTCGCAGGTTGGCCGCCATAGAGTTTAATAATATCCATGGTTGCCATCGCAAGGCCTGCACCATTGACCATACAGCCAATGTTGCCTTCAAGCGCGACGTAGTTGAGGTCAAATTCAGATGCTTTCAACTCCCGTTCATTTTCCTGTGACTTATCGCGCAGCGCAGCAATTTCAGGTAAACGATACAGCGCGTTTGAGTCGATCCCCACTTTGGCATCGACACATAGGATGTCACCATTTTCACGCACAGATAGCGGGTTAATCTCAAATAAAGCAAAGTCATTCTCAATGAACGCCTGATACGCAGCAGACATCACTTTCACAAATTGATTCACTTGACCATCTTTAAGGTTCAACTTAAATGCAACTTCACGCGCTTGAAATGGCAATAAGCCAACCAAAGGATCGACTTCAACTTTAATAATTTTTTCAGGGGTTTCTTCTGCAACCTTTTCAATTTCGACGCCACCTTCGGTCGAAGCCATAAAGGTCACACGACGGCTTGAGCGGTCAACCACTGCACCTAAATACAGTTCACGCTCTACAGGATAAACATCTTCCGCGACAAGTACGCTATTTACAGGTTGGCCATGGCTATCGGTTTGATAGGTAACAAGGTTGGTCCCGATGATGCTTTTTGCATATTCAGCAGCTTCCGTTGCAGACTTTACAACTTTTACGCCACCCGCCTTACCACGACCACCCGCATGAACTTGAGCTTTCATGACAGCAAATTTTCCGCCTATTTGTTCAAAGGCTTTTACTGCTTCTTCTGGAGTGGTGGCTAGTATGCCCTCTTGGACAGGCATACCATATTTTTTTAATAGCGCTTTAGCTTGATATTCATGTAAATTCATCGACTAACCTTTTTATTACTGCTTATTTACTTTTTGTTGCACCAAAACTGTTTACTATCACAGTAACCATTTTGGATTTTAAAAACTTCTTGTCTTTATTTTTAGATGATTCTTCATGAGAAGACAACACCTGAAACAAAAAAGAGCGACCGTAGTCGCTCTTTTCGTTGTCTTATTTGCGTTTACGCTGAATTGCGTGAATCGCTCGACCATCCACTGCAAGTGCAGCTTCATGAACCACTTCTGAGAATGTTGGGTGACCAAAAGTCATCAACTGTAGATCTTCAACCGAAGATACAAACTCAAGCGCAATCATACCTTGGTGTACGATATCAGACGCAGCAGGCCCAATCACATGCATACCCAGTAAACGATCTGTTTTTGCATCAGCAACAAACTTCACGAAACCAGCATTTTCACCCGCAGCCATTGCACGGCCGTTTGCAGCAAAACCGAATTGACCCGTTTTCACTTCGTGGCCTTTCTCGATCGCTTGCTGTTCTGTTAAACCGACCCACGCCGCTTCTGGGTGTGTGTAAATCACAGAAATGATCGTATCATAGTTCACTTGAGCTGCATGACCGTGAATACGTTCAACAGCCATTACGCCTTCTTCCATTGCTTTATGTGCAAGCATTGGACCACGTACTAAGTCACCAATTGCATATACACCGTCAACAGACGTCGCACACCAATCATTCACTTCAACTAAACCACGTTCAGTTAATTTGATACCACAATCATCAGCCAATAGACCTTCAGCGTATGCACGACGACCTACACAAACGATCAACTTATCAAACGCTTGAGTTTTTTCTTCGCCACCTTGAGTATATTTAACAGTGACTTCAGAACCATTAACTTCTGTGCCAGCAACTTTAGCGCCAACACGGATATCTAGACCTTGCTTAGTTAAAAGTTTTTGGTAGTCTTTCGCCAATGCTTTATCAGCCATTGGTAAAAATGCGTCCATTGCTTCAAATACAACAACTTCAGCACCTAGACGACGCCATACTGAACCAAGCTCTAGACCGATTACGCCCGCACCAATGACACCTAAACGCTTAGGTACTTCTTGGAATTCTAGTGCGCCAGTTGAGTCAACAATGATGTTCTGATCAACTGGTGCTGATGGAATGTTAATTGGCACAGAACCCGTTGCAAGAATCACATATTTAGGCTCTAAAACTTGAGTTTCACCTTCGTGAGATACAAATTCTACTTTTTTACCTGCAAGTAATTTACCTGTACCTTTTAACCACTCGATACCGTTACCTTTTAGAAGGCCATCAATACCCATGGTAAGTTGGTCAACAATTTTGTCTTTACGCGCAAGGAGTTTAGGCAAATCAAAGTTCACTTCACCTGTTGTAATACCGTGATCAGCTAAGTGATGCACTGTATCTTCATAGCGGTGAGAAGAATCCAGCAATGCTTTAGACGGAATACAACCCACGTTTAAGCACGTCCCACCTAAAGATGGTTTGCCTTTGTGTATACGTTTTTCAATACAAGCAACTTTAAAACCAAGTTGCGCTGCACGAATTGCTGCTTCGTAACCACCTGGGCCACCGCCAATTACAACAAGATCAAATTGTTGAGACATTTTTATCTCCAAAAATGGGCTTAGAGGATCGCTCTAAGCCCATGTTTTATTCTTTAGAATTAAAGGTCAAGGATCAATTTAGCTGGTTCTTCTAACAATTCTTTGATTGTTACAAGGAAACCAACTGCTTCTTTACCATCGATTAGACGGTGGTCATAAGAAAGCGCTAAATACATCATCGGTAAGATTTCTACTTGACCGTTTACAGCCATAGGGCGCTCTTGGATTTTATGCATACCCAAAATCGCAGTTTGTGGTGTATTCAAGATCGGAGTCGACAACAATGAACCGAAAGTACCACCGTTGGTGATTGTGAACGTACCGCCAGTCATGTCTTCGATGCCTAATTTGCCATCACGTGCTTTGTAAGCAAAGTCACGGATACCATTTTCAACTTCAGCATAGTTCATGCGGTCTGTATCACGAAGCACAGGTACAACTAGACCACGCTCAGAAGATACTGCTACACCGATGTCATAGTAACCGTGGTAAACAATGTCATCACCGTCAATTGAAGCATTAACTGCTGGGTAGCGTTTAAGCGCCTCAGTTGCCGCTTTAACAAAGAATGACATAAAACCAAGACGCGCACCATGACGCTTCTCAAATGCGTCTTTGTATTGTGCACGCATTTCCATAATTGGCTTCATGTTCACTTCGTTAAACGTCGTCAACATTGCAGTTTCTTGAGTTGCAGCAAGCAGACGCTCAGCAACACGCTTACGAAGACGTGTCATTGGAACACGCTTCTCAACACGCTCACCCACGGCAACACTTAATGGTGCTGCAGCTGGAGCTGCTGGTTTAGTTTGGTGATTTGTCACATCTTCTTTCGTGATACGACCACCACGGCCTGTACCTGCAACATCAGCAGCTGGAATGCCAGACTCAGTCAATGCTTTACGCACAGCAGGCGCTTGATCAGCAACTTGAGCACGTTCAACGACTGGTGCAGCACCCGCTTCAGTTTGAGTAACTGCTTGTTCTACTTTCGCTTCAGACTGAACTGCTTCAGTTTGCGCAGCGCCAGATACAGCACCTTCTTCAAACTGTGCAATCACTTCATTTGAAAGAACAGTGTCACCTTCACCTTTAATGATCGATGCAATTGTACCGTCAGCAGGAGCAACAACTTCTAAAACAACTTTATCTGTTTCAATATCACAGATCACTTCATCACGTGATACTGCTTCACCTGGTTGTTTGTGCCAAGTTGCGATTGTTCCATCCGCAACTGACTCAGGGAATACCGGTGCTTTAATTTCGGTTGCCATTACTAAGAATCTCCTGTTATTCAGCTACGATCGCTAAAGCGTCATTTACGAGCTGAGCTTGTTGTTTTGCATGCAAATATGGTGAACCACAAGCCGGTGCAGCAGAAGCTTCACGACCTGCATAACTGATACGTACTGGTTTAGCTGACTTCATTACATCATCATATAGACGAGGAGCAATAAATAACCAAGCTCCTTGGTTCTTCGGCTCTTCTTGCGTCCAAACGATGTCTTTCACATTTGGATATTGAGCAAGAACTTCAGCAATACGCTGTTCAGGGTATGGATACAATTGTTCAATACGAACGATTGCAGTGTTATTCAACTCTTGCTCACGACGTTTCTCAAGCAAGTCGTAGTAAACCTTACCACCACAAAGCACTAAACGTGTCACGTCTGCTTTGTTGATGTTATCGATTTCATCAATCACAGTTTGGAATGTACCATTTGCAAGTTCACTTAAAGTAGACGTTGCAAGTTTGTGACGAAGTAAAGACTTCGGTGACATGATGATCATTGGCTTACGAATTGGGCGAATCGCTTGACGACGTAAAGCATGGAAAATCTGTGCAGGCGTAGTTGGCGTCATTACTTGCATGTTGTCTTCAGCACATAGCTGTAAGAAACGCTCTAAACGTGCAGATGAGTGCTCTGGACCTTGACCTTCAAAACCGTGAGGAAGAAGTAAGGTTAAACCACACACACGCTCCCACTTGGTTTCACCTGATGCGATGAACTGATCGATCACCACCTGCGCACAGTTGGCGAAGTCACCAAATTGTGCTTCCCAAATCACCAAGCTCTTAGGCAGAGTCGTTGCATAACCATACTCAAAACCTAACACCGCCATTTCAGACAATAATGAGTCATAAATAGCAGTACGTGGTTGATTTTCTTTGATATGGCAAAGCGGAATATAGGTTGAACCATCCACTTGGTTATGCAGTTTTGCATGACGGTGTGAGAAGGTACCACGACCAACGTCTTCACCGGTCAAACGAACCAAATAGCCATCATCTAAAATAGATGCATAAGCCAAAGTTTCCGCAGCACCCCAGTTCAATGGCATTTCGCCAGTTTGCATTTTTAAGCGATCATCAATCACTTTTGCAACTTGACGCTGCATAACGAAGCCTTCAGGAAGCTCGCGCATTTTGCGACCAAGTTCTTTTAGGCGATCTTCAGAACATGTGGTATCCCATACATCTGTATAGTCATGCCCTAAGTACGGCGCCCAATCTACAAACATTTTTGTATTTGGTTCAAGTACCAGTGCATTGGCAACGTGCTTACCTGCTTCTAGATCCGAACGGTAGTCTTCAACCATTTGATCCGCTTTAGCACGGTCTAAAACGCTTTCTTGAACCAATTGGTCTGCATACAGCGCACGCGTTGTAGTTTTTTTGTTGATGACTTGATACATCATTGGCTGAGTTGCAGCTGGCTCGTCCGCTTCGTTGTGACCACGACGACGGTAACAGAACATGTCAATGACAACGTCTTTACGGAAAGTATGACGGAAGTCATGTGCCAATTGCGCAACAAACAATACTGATTCAGGATCATCACCGTTCACATGGAAAATCGGCGCTTGGATCATTTTCGCGATGTCCGTACAGTATTCTGTAGAACGCGCATCACGTGGATCAGAGGTTGTGAAACCAACTTGGTTATTCACCACAATATGAACCGTACCACCCACAGTATAGCCACGTGTTTGTGACATTTGGAAGGTTTCTTGGTTAACACCTTGACCTGCAAATGCAGCATCACCGTGAACAATTACTGGCAATACGTCATCACCACCAATGTCTTTACGACGTACTTGACGTGCACGTACTGAACCTTCAACCACAGGGCCGACGATTTCTAAGTGTGATGGGTTAAACGCCAATGCCAAGTGAACTTCGCCACCTTGAGTCATTACGTTTGAAGAGAAACCTTGGTGGTACTTAACGTCACCAGAACCTTTTTTATGTAAGCTCTTACCTTCGAACTCACCAAATAGGTCTGCTGGGTTTTTACCCATGATGTTTACAAGAAGGTTCAAACGACCACGGTGTGGCATACCAATGACCACTTCTTTACAACCTACAGAACCTGCACGCTGAATTAAAGCATCAACCATTGGAATGAAAGATTCACCACCTTCCACGCCGAAACGTTTTGCACCAACGTATTTATTACCTAGGAATTTTTCTAGGCCTTCAGCCGCAGTCAAACGCTCTAATACGTGTTTTTTCTGTTCTGCAGTGAAGTTGAATTGACCACGTGCACCTTCAAGGCGTTGTTGAATCCAACGTTTTTCTTTGGTATCAACAATGTGCATGTATTCTGCACCAATTGAAGCACAGTACGTTGCTTCCATGGCTTGAACCATTTCACCTAGAGTTGCTTCATCTTTACCAATCAAAAGATTACCTGTATTGAATACAGTGTCGAAATCAGATTGGGTTAAGCCATGTGCAGCAAGGTCAAGATCCGGCACGATTTCACGTTTTGCCAAACCTAAAGGATCAAGCTTCGCTTTTTGGTGACCGCGGTTACGGTACGCTGCGATCAGTTGTAGTACGCCAATTTGACGACGCTCATGTTCTGTACTAACAGAACTCTGTACCACTGCTTGAACACGACTTGAATTACGACCTAGTAATAAGAATTGCTCACGTACATTGCTGTGTGGTTGATCACCTTTCGGGTATTTATCGAAGTATGCACGCCAGTCAGCTTCTACTGAGTCTGGTGCAGCCAAGTACTGCTCATAAAGTTCTTCAATATACGCTGCACTATCAGCGGAAAGTTCAGTGTCAAGACGCAATGCGTCAGCAACTTCTTGCATTTGTGGACCCATTTCCTATTGCAAAAACATTTCAGGATGCTTTTTAAGCGAACCCATGATTAGTAATGTCAAATTGGTAACATGACATTAGTCCCCATAAGGCGGATGCCATGAGGCGTTATCACTACATTAGAATTACCCAATGTGACAATGAATCATAACGCCCTCAGCGGCATCATCACTCATTCATACCCGGCCAAAACCGAGCAATTTTTTGCAAATCGACTTAGAAAAAATAAGGCGATGCATTATTTTTTCTAAAGCGACTAACCCTTCATTTATACTCGCTCTAATGCGGCTTAAATGTTGAATTAATGTACATATTTAGCGCGCATTTTTTAAATATAAACGTGCAAAAATTTTAACATACTCCCCATATTTCAATTGATTTTTTTGACACATACCTTTCATAAATTGGCGAAATACACATATCAAAATTTCATCTAATATATGGTGCTTTAAATAAAACCGAGTTTCAACGTAGACCAAAGTCTACTCCAAAAAACACATACGAAAAGAGAGCATCATCTTTCAATATGCCCTCCCCATCAACAACATCCATATTAACATCTTCATAACTTTTTTTGCAGACTCATACTTGCACTTATTTATGACATTTGTTTTAAATCGCCGCGCTTTTCACCAATCTGGTGCAATTTCCACAAAAGTCACCTATCACAAACAAAAATAGTGCCAAGCTCACGCTTTCACTCAACTTTATTTTTTATAACAAAAATCTAACTATAAAATAAAAAAGCACACCCCAAAGGTGTGCTTTTTCTAACTGATAAATCAGCCTACAGATTAACCCGCAGCATCTAAAAGCATATTACGGATGTGACCGATTGCTTTAGTTGGGTTCAAACCTTTAGGACACACTGATACACAGTTCATAATACCTTTACAACGGAATAGCGAGAATGGGTCGTCTAGACGAGCCAAACGCTCTTGAGTTGCTGTATCACGAGAGTCGATGATAAAACGGTATGCATTCAACAACGCTGAAGGACCCAAGAACTTGTCTGGGTTCCACCAGAATGATGGGCATGAAGTTGAACAACATGCACAAAGAATACATTCATATAAACCATCTAAGTGCTCACGCTCTTCAGGAGACTGTAAACGCTCTTTTGGTGGCGCAGGTTGGTTGTTGATCAAGAATGGATGAATTTTGTTGTACTGATCGTAGAACTGATTCATATCCACAACTAAATCTTTAACCACTGGCAAACCAGGTAAAGGACGAACTGTAATCACTTCTGGTAAGTCGTTTAGGTTCCAAAGACACGCTAAACCATTTTTACCATTGATGTTTACACCATCCGAACCACAAATACCTTCACGGCATGAGCGACGGAATGTTAATGATTCATCCTGTACTTTCAATGCAAGAAGCGCATCAAGCAACATACGGTGCTTATCAGTCAATTCTAACTTGAAAGTTTGCATGTACGGCGCTGCATCCTTATCAGGATCGTAGCGGTAGATATTAAATGTACGAGTACCTCTACTCATCTTACTTCTCCTAATTAGAATGTACGTGGTTTAGGTGGAATTGCAGCAACTGACAATGGCTTGTAACGCACTGGCTTGTACTCAAGACGGTTATCGCTAGAGAACCATAATGTGTGCTTCATCCACTCATCATCACGACGACCATATGGGTAAGCTGGGTGATCAGGCGACTCTTCAAAGTCTACAACCGTATGCGCACCACGGCACTCTTTACGAGCTGCTGCTGAAATCAATGTCGCTTTAGCCACTTCATACAAGTTTTCAACTTCTAAAGCTTCTACACGCGCTGTGTTAAATACTTTAGATTTGTCTTTCAAGTGAATGTTACGTACACGTGGTTCAATCGCAAGAATCTGCTTCACACCTTCTTCAAGAAGTGCAGTTGTACGGAATACACCAGCATGGTCTTGAACGATGTCACGGATTGCATCTGCAACTTCTTGCGCATTTTCACCTGTAGATGAGTCATCTAACTTACGGATACGTGCAACAGTTTGCTCAAGTACAGTCGTAGGAAGTGGTTGGTATTCATCACCGTGATGTTTAGTCACGTAGTCGATGATGTGCTCACCCGCAGCTTTACCAAATACAACCAAGTCAAGTAATGAGTTCGTACCTAAACGGTTTGCACCATGTACAGACACGCAAGAACATTCACCAATTGCATAGAAGCCTTTAACAGGTTTCGTAAAGTTACGATCGCCCGCATTAGTCGAATAGATATCGCTATCTTTGTCATAATGTGCTGCAAATGCTTCAGTTTCAGAACCTTCAGGCACAACCACTTGACCGTGGATATTCGTTGGAATACCACCCATTTGGTAGTGAATTGTTGGTACAACTGGAATTGGCTCTTTGGTGATGTCAACGTTCGCGAATTTCTTACCAATCTCAAATACAGATGGAAGACGCTTCATGATCGTTTCAGCACCTAAGTGCGTCATATCAAGCAAGATGTAATCTTTCTTCGGACCACAACCACGACCTTCTTTAATTTCTTGGTCCATAGAACGTGATACGAAGTCACGTGGCGCCAAGTCTTTTAAAGTTGGTGCATAGCGTTCCATGAACGGCTCACCTGCATCGTTACGAAGGATTGCACCTTCACCACGACAACCTTCAGTTAACAATACACCTGCGCCAGCAACACCCGTTGGGTGGAACTGCCAGAATTCCATATCTTGCAATGGGATACCTGCACGCGCAGCCATACCAAGGCCGTCACCAGTGTTGATATAAGCATTGGTTGATGCACGGTAAACACGACCCGCACCGCCTGTAGCAAACAATGTCGCTTTGGCTTGGAATACTGCAATTTTACCCGTTTCTTGGTCAATTGCTGTTACACCAAGAACATCACCTGCTTCGTTACGAATCAGGTCAAGCGCGATCCATTCAACAAAGAATTGCGTACCCATTTTCACGTTGCTTTGATAAAGCGTGTGAAGAAGTGCGTGACCTGTACGGTCAGCAGCAGCACATGCACGTGGAACTGCTTTTTCACCGTAGTTTGCAGAGTGACCACCGAATGGACGTTGGTAAATCGTACCGTCTGCGTTACGGTCAAATGGCATACCCAAGTGTTCTAACTCATAAACCACTTGTGGCGCTTCACGCGTCATAAATTCGATCGCGTCTTGGTCGCCTAACCAGTCAGAACCTTTAACAGTGTCGTAGAAGTGGTAGTGCCAATTATCTTCTTGCATGTTACCAAGAGATGCACCAATACCACCCTGCGCTGCAACTGTGTGCGAACGAGTTGGGAATACTTTAGTTAAAACAGCAACTTTCAAACCAGCTTGAGCAAGTTGGTAAGACGCGCGCATACCTGAACCACCACCACCAACGATGACAGCATCGAAAGTTTCGTGTGGAATATTTGTGTAATCTTCTTTAGGGGTTATAGCGCCCATGATCTATTCCTATCAATTCGCCCAAAAAATCTGGATTGCCCAGATCGCATATGCAAATACAGCAATAATTACTGCTGAAGTCAGTACAAGGCGTAAACCTGAAGCTGAAGGACCCATTTGACGAGTAGTCACATAATCCGTGAATACCTGCCACATACCAATCCAAGCATGTGCGACAAGAGATAAGACGGCCAATAAAGATAAAATCTTCATTGGAGCTGTCATCATAAAGCCGTACCACTGTTCATAGCTAAAACCGCCATTGCATAGGATCCAACCTAAAACAACAACTGTATAAACCGCTAATACGACAGCACTTACACGTTGGATAAACCAATCGCGAGAACCTGAACCCGTTAAACCAGTAGCACTTTTCATTAGATAACAATCCATACAAATGCCGCAACGATACCGATTGCAGACAAGATCAATGAAATAGTAGCTGCGATACGACCACTTTGCAGTTCTTCAGCAATACCGATATCTGCAAGTAAGTGCTTAACACCCGCAATAAAGTGGAAAATTAAGCCGGCTACAAATACCCATACGACAAAACGCACAATGAAGCTATTAAAAATAGCCTGAACTTGAGCAAATCCTTCAGGCGAAGACAATGACTTGTCTAAGATCCATAGAAGTACCGGTACGAGTAAAAATACGATGACACCTGATAGACGGTGTAAGATTGATGCAATAGCCACAGGGGATTTTAAGTTTACTTCTAAAACTTGACCCATGGACAAATTGACAGGTCTGTTGCTTTTCACAGCGGGCATCCTGTAAGTAAAAACTCCATCCGGAGTTTGTTGGAATTAATTCGAAGGAAAGCTGGCATTGTTCAGCAGCTACTTTAAAACTCTAAATTAAATAGCGTTTGAACTTAAAACGACACTGAATTATAAGACGTGAACTATCAAAATACAAACAATGCCCTTGGCCTTTTTGCATAAAAATTCTTTAAATAAGAATCATTAACACATAGATAAATACCTTACGCTACAATACTTTAGCTTCAAATCTCAGCTATATGGTTGGTTTTTATAAAATAAACACCAAATTCAAGCGCTAAAATTTATACAAAAACGGGAAAATTCGACTTTAGACTAATGATGCACAAAAAATTCTTGTTTTAAAAACTGGGGAATTTCACTGCTTTATTTTAATCATTTTTTATTTATATATAAAATGTTCATTATTTTATTTTAATATAGTGGCATAAATATGCATGATGTTGGTGCAACAGATTAATCCCCTACAAGATTGAAATATCTCGTAATAAATTTTAATTAAAACAATTTTTCACATCCGTATAAATAAAAAAAGTGACTGATATACCGTTTTCGAAATACCAAATAAGCTATTTTTTATACAATTAAATCATTTTTTTTGAGTCACTTATTGTTTTTAACAATGACTACGAAATCAGCATTTTCTTTTTAAAATGATGCGTAAGTTACGAGAATCATAATAAATGTAAATATATGACGACTTGAATTCTTTTTCTTTTCAAGCGCTTTTTTCAATATAAAACTGCTTACAATTGCGCCAGCAACATTTTTTATTTATGCACTTGCTCGTTGAATTAACTTATTATAGTGTGTCGGTGCTGTGATTTTATGCAAATTTTAATGGATTAAATCTTAACTATAACTTCGGAAGTCATCATTTTATCCATAAGTATAATTGACAAAATTTCAGCACTCTCTACTCTTAGAGCAAATTTTTAATCCGTCTGATTCGTGCATTAAAAGATGAGTATTTCGAGTCAGATAAATCATTCACCAGGACAGGAGATCTATTGAATGTCTGAAGCAACTGGCAAAAAAGCCGTTTTACAGCTTGATGGCAAAGAAATTGAATTACCAATTTACAGCGGCACATTGGGCCCAGATGTAATCGACGTTAAGGATGTATTGGCCGCAGGTCACTTCACTTTTGATCCTGGTTTTATGGCTACTGCTGCATGCGAGTCTAAAATCACTTTCATCGACGGTAACAAAGGTGTGCTTTTACACCGTGGCTACCCAATCGACCAGTTAGCAACTAAAGCTGACTACTTAGAAACTTGCTACTTACTTCTCAATGGCGAGCTTCCAACAGCTGAACAAAAAGAAGTATTTGATGCTAAAGTTCGTAACCACACTATGGTTCACGATCAAGTTAGCCGCTTCTTCAATGGTTTCCGTCGCGATGCTCACCCTATGGCGATCATGGTTGGTGTAGTTGGTGCACTTTCTGCGTTCTATCACAACAACTTAGACATCGAAAATGTTGATCACCGTGAAATTACAGCGATCCGCTTAATTGCTAAAGTACCTACTTTGGCTGCATGGAGCTACAAGTACACTGTAGGTCAACCATTTGTTTACCCACGTAACGACTTAAGCTACGCTGAAAACTTCTTGTACATGATGTTTGCTACGCCAGCAGACCGTGATTACAAAGTAGATCCTATCCTTGCTAAAGCAATGGACCGTATCTTCACGCTCCACGCTGACCATGAACAAAATGCTTCTACGTCTACAGTACGTTTAGCTGGTTCTACTGGTGCGAACCCATATGCATGTATCGCTGCAGGTATCTCTGCACTTTGGGGCCCTGCTCACGGCGGCGCGAACGAAGCTGTTCTTAAGATGCTTGATGAAATCGGCACTGTAGAGAACGTTGCTGACTTCATGGAAAAAGTGAAAACTAAAGAAGTTAAACTCATGGGCTTCGGTCACCGTGTGTACAAAAACTTCGATCCACGTGCGAAAGTAATGAAAGAAACTTGCGACGAAGTTCTTGGTGCGCTTGGCATCAACGATCCACAGCTTGCTCTTGCTATGGAACTTGAACGTATCGCGCTTTCTGATGAATACTTCATCAAACGTAACTTATACCCGAACGTAGACTTCTACTCAGGTATCATCCTTAAAGCGATTGGTATCCCGACAGAAATGTTTACAGTGATCTTCGCGCTTGCACGTACTGTTGGTTGGATCAGCCACTGGTTAGAAATGCACAGCGGTCCATACAAGATCGGTCGTCCTCGTCAGCTTTACACTGGCGAAGTTCAACGCGACATCAACCGTTAATTCGGTCTGCGTTGATAGACAAAAAACCACCCGCATGGGTGGTTTTTTTATATATTGAACTCTAAACCTACCATTCATGAATCACACCCTTAAAGTATTAAAAGGCCTGAACAGACTCAGGCTTTTTTTAATACTTAATGTGGCTACTTTAAGCTTCAACAACATCGTAGTGTTTTAGCTCAAGCGCAGATAAACGTTGCTTTAACTCAGCCAAGGACCACGGCCAAGCCGCGAAGTTACGGCCATTTTGATCTAAATAATAGCTTGAGCAACCACCTCGGTTAAATACGGTGGTTTTCAAATGGGTTTGTACCTTGGCATTGTGATAACGCAGAACATCTCGTTTCACCACCATACGTTTAAAGCCTTGCTGCTTCATTTTTAGTAGACCATCTACAATGTACTGAATCTGAGCTTCAGCAATGCCAATAAAAGAGTCATAGACCAAGATATTTGGGCCCAATACCAAAAATGCATTCGGCACATTTTCCAAACTTGTACCCAAGTACGCTTCTGGCGAACTATCCTTCCAAAGGTCGGCCAATCGCTCACCTTGAGCATTCCATACACGTTGGCCAATTGGAGGATGTGCCACTTCAAAACCAGTTCCCCAGATAATTACATCGACCTCAAATCGCTCCCCATTTGCCGCAATGACACTCTGCCCATCAATCTCGACCAAACCTTGGGGTAACAGCGTGACATTGTCTTGTTGCAGTGCAGGATAATAATTATTGGCAAATAAAAGTCGCTTACAGCCGATCGAAAAGTTAGGCGTTACGGCTTTACGTAAGGAGTCATCCTGTATTTGCAATTTTAATAATTGACGGCTTAAAACATTGACTGGCTCAAGCAGTGACGGATGACGAAGCCCAAAGTTGATCCCATTTAAAATACTGGAAACACTCTTCCTCCAGCCGTGCTGAATCATCGGGAATTTGGCCACCAGTGACTTCACGCTAGCATTCAGCTGCATATCCGCTTTGGGCAAAACCCACGACGCAGTACGCTGAAATACGATCAACTCTTTCACCAACGGCTGAATTTGTGGAATAAACTGAATGGCAGATGCGCCAGTTCCAATGACTGCAACCCGCTTTCCCGTTAAGTCATAATCATGTTTCCAACGGGCTGAATGGAACATTTCTCCTTTAAACCCCTCTATCCCTTTAATCTTAGGTAAAGATGGTTCTGTAATCGGCCCTGTGCTAAAGATCACGGTTCGTGCTTGATATGTCCCTTGAGAAGTTTCAAGTTGCCAAATATTCGCCTCTTCATTCAACTTGGCACTGAGCAACTCATGCTGAAAACAGATTTTGTCTTGCAATTCAAACTGCTCAACTACCCGTTCTAAGTAACTTAAAATTTCAGGTTGTTTCGCAAATAAATGGCTCCATTGATGACTAGGTGCAAAGGAAAATGAATACAATGCCGAAGGTACATCACAGCCACAGCCGGGGTAATTATTATCACGCCACGTACCACCAACTCTCTCTGCCTTTTCTAAAACCAGATAGTCCTGATAGCCGACTTGTTTCATTTTATAAGCCGCAGCAATGCCCGAAATCCCAGCCCCTACAACAATGGTATCGTAAGTATGTACAGCTTTAGGACGAAGCACAGCCTTTTTACGGGTCTGCTTAGGTTGAGCTTCCGTACTTTTTGACGTGGTAGTTTGATCTCGCATTTGATCAGACGGCGCTTGCACATCTGCTTGCTCTATCTCTAATTGCGTTTCCATATTCATTTTTCTCTATTCTTATTTTGTGATTTGATTAAACAGTGGGTAACCCAAACCTAAAAGTTTGACGTATAAGCTTGGCGATGCACGCTTCATCCACCAGAACAATTTGGCATCGGGTTGTGGAATGGTATAAAGCTTGCCCGCATCTAAGCGATTTAATGTTTTTTTGACTACAGCATCACTGGTGGTAAACGCATGGTTCATCAGCAGTTTGTCAGCCAGTCCAGAATAGCGACTTGGCAAACGCCCATTCTTCATAATATTGGTCGGCACCAAGGTTGGGCACAGCACATTGACTGCAATGTTATAAGCCTGAAGCTCTGAAGCTAAGGTTTCTGATAGTGCCAAAACACTAGACTTGGTCACGTTATACGCTGTCATCTCAGGGGCTGCGGTATAGCCCGCTGCCGATGCCACATTGATAATGGCACCAAAACCTTGCTGTTTAAATTTGGGTACAAAGTAGTGGCAACCATGAATTACCCCCCACAGGTTGACATGCATACACCACTGCCAATCCTCCAGCGACACCTCATCAAACTTACCACCTAGCCCAACTCCCGCATTATTGATGAGCAAAGTAACAGGATGTCCCAAAAGCTGTTCCGCTTGCTCCACCAAAGCGTGTACAGATTCTTTTAATCCAACATCACAATGCACCGCATAGGCTGACGTAGATGTCATCGACTGAATTAAATCTACCGTCTCCTGTGCCGAGCTTAAGTCAATATCTGCACAGATGACATCACCACCGCGTTTTGCCAGTTCCAATGCAAAGCTACGACCAATTCCACTACCTGCACCCGTTACAACTGCATAGGCCTTTTGACTTGGTTTATTTTTTTTACTCAACAGTCCCATGTCATAACCTCCTCTTTATGATTTAAGTACTGGAGTAAATTCTTTGGTGAAATAGGGGGTTAATATTCCTGTTTCAGGATGTAGTAAGCGCTCTTTGTAATAATCTAAAAATGCAGAGGTGTCATAGTCATTCGGGTGAAAGCTCGGACGTAAATAGTCAAAAATATGCATCCAACTACTGCCATAAACACCACGTTTCAGCCCAAACAAGAGACTGAAACTCCGCGGCACATCCTTCCAATAGCTGAGACTCACCAAATTAGACGGTTTGCGATAAAACGGAACAAAAACTGACGCCACAGAGATCAGCAGTAAAATAGTGATAAGGGCTGGGAAAAAACCCGCAATACGTAAGGCATAGTTATTGGAAAGTGATTGAAACACATCATACGCAATGTCTTTGTGCTCAGATTCCTCTAGCATGTGCCACATCCAAATCGCCCGTTGCTTTTCGTCTTGAGAATCGAAAAAAATATCTTCATGGTTCATCATGTATTCAGACAGCACTGCGGTAAAATGTTCAATGCCTGCCATTAAAGACAATTTCATCGGCTGTGGTAAACGGTTAAAACCGTAGTCAAAAACGATTTCGGCTAAATAACGAAAAATGCCAACGGGTAAATCAACCTGTTTAAAAGTATCGTTCAATTCTTCATGTAGCTTTGAATGCAGTGCCTCCTGTCCAATTAAAGACGTCACACGTTGTTTTAATACAGGGTCTGTGAGGAAATCGCGGTGATAACGGGCGGTATCAATCACCAAGTCTTCACCATAGGTCAGAAAGATCGAGAGAGATGCAAAGTAAGCACTGGCTAGCTCCGCATTTAAGTAAAATTTGGGATCAATTTTCTCAGCTTCAAAGTCAAATTTCCTATGCCGAATTGGAATAATCGCAGACTGTTTTTCAGCATCGAATACGGGTCCTGCAAAAATTTGGCTGGCTTTGCCTTTCAATGGAAGAGCGATACGCATAGGACATTCCTTCTTATTTTTAGCTCATTTTTTAGGCTCAATCTCACGATTTTTACCTGTGCTTTGCATTCAAAATAAGAGTCCGCTTCCCCTATGCCACTGGCATTTTTCTTCAAATGATTTGCAATTTATGACTTTAAAATCTGTTGTCTAACAATCACTCCACAGATTTATCTATCGGGGTCAGAACGAGGCTTTGTGTGCCACAAAGGGAATACACTGTTCATAGGCTGAGCATTCTTCGCCATAGTGTTTTTTGAGAAAATAGTCTTGCACCATTTGCGCCTGCTGTTCAATGCCATAGCTTAAAAACTGCTTGCCTTGTTTTAATGCATAACGATATTGACGGTTAAAAAGTGCCTTACGGACTACAGCGAGTCCCTGCTGAATTTGCCAAACATGCGTTAATTCATGAATCAACCAAGCTTGTTGATGAATCGGTTGGTCGGCAAAGTTTTCGCACCAGTCTTTGATATTAAAATAGACATGTCCATTGGGGCTAATCGCATAATGAGGCAGCACTGCCCGATGCGCGATAATTCGAACCGAATCCATGTTCAGACTGTTCCCAAAAATACTGCTGGCAAACTTTTTCTCCCCTTCAGTCAAGGGCCTGTTTTTAAGTTCAAACTTTTGCTGTATTTTTTGTAAAAGCGGTTGAAACCACACAATCACACTCCATAAAGACATTAGAACAATTTGTTCTTTTTAAGGACATTTACGGATTTTTTTTAGAATATCCCTTAAAAAAAATCGCATTTCGTATATAGTATTCGCACTTATTATTGATTAATACTTCTATTTGTTTATCGTCACTTACACCACGTAGAACTTATAGCTATAACAAACTCAATCGTCGTGTATATCCCTATAGGTATAGGATTTAGTTGGAAATGAAAAGTTTTAAAATTGCACTTGCACAGTTCTCTCCGCACATTGGCAACCTTGAAGCAAATGCCCAAAAAATGTTGGAGCAGGCCAATGAAGCAAAAAAACAAAATGCTGATTTAATTATTTTTCCAGAACTTTCGAGCATTGGTTACCCAGCAGAAGATTTACTTCTACGTCCAAGCCTAACCAAACGCACGCAACAAGTTTTTGAACAACTTAAAACAGTAAAAGACATTGTGATGGTCTTTGGTTTTGTCAACCAAACCGAAGATGGTCAACGCTACAACGCCGCTGCGGTCATGAAAGATGGACAAGTTTTGGGTGTGTATAACAAACAAAACTTGCCAAACTATAGCGTATTTGATGAAAAGCGCTACTTCACCGAAGGGCATCAACACCTTGTTTTTGAATATCTGGGTCATAAGTTTGGTGTGTTGATTTGTGAAGATGTTTGGTCACTTTCAACCGTACAACAACTGGCACAGCTCAATGTAGAAACGGCTTTGGTCTTAAATGCTTCACCATATGAAGTCGGTAAGCCGCAGCACCGTGTTGAAACCATGTCTGCATTGGCGAAACAAATGAACCTCAACTTGGTTTATGCCAACCAAGTCGGCGGTCAAGACGACCTGATCTTTGATGGTACAAGCTTCGTGATTGCCAAAAATGGCTCGGTTGTACTTCAAGCAGAAAGCTTTAAAGAGTCTCTGTATTTCGCTGAATACGAAGCAGAACAACAAGCCTTTAAGGCCAATGCGCTGCCGCCTGCTTTAGACACTATGGCAGAGATTTATCAAAGCTTAGTGATGGCGACTCGCGACTATGTACAGCGCTCAGGTTTCCCTGGGGTGATTTTGGGTTTATCAGGCGGGATCGACTCAGCTCTAACTCTTGCCATTGCAGCTGATGCGATTGGCGCCGACAAAGTCCAAGCCGTAATGATGCCATATACCTATACCGCTCAAATCAGTGTAGAAGATGCTGCTGAACAAGCGAAGAGTATGGGGGTGACTTTTGGGATTGCTGAAATCAACCCGATTGTAAACAGCTTTATGCAAACGCTTTATCCCTTTTTTGGCAACAGCCCTGCGGATGCAACTGAAGAAAACTTACAAGCGCGTGCCCGCGGTACACTGCTAATGGGTTTATCCAACAAATTTGGTAATTTAGTCCTGTCTACAGGCAATAAATCAGAATTGGCTGTGGGCTATTGCACGCTCTATGGTGACATGGTGGGTGGTTTTGCGGTACTGAAAGATGTGTATAAAACCATTGTGTTTGAACTTGCGAAATACCGTAACAGCATTTCAGATAAGCCCGTGATTCCTGAGCGTGTAATTACTCGTCCACCTTCAGCAGAGCTACGTCCAGATCAAAAGGACCAAGACTCTTTACCGCCATATGATGTACTGGATGCCATTTTGTATGCCTATATCGAAGAAGATATGAGCCAAGATGACATCATTGCCAAAGGCTTTGATGCTGAAGTGGTTGCAAAAGTGATTCGTTTGGTCGATTTCAATGAATACAAACGTCGCCAAGGCGCAATTGGTCCGCGTATCAGCTCACGTGCATTTAGCCGTGAACGTCGCTACCCGATCATGAATGGCTGGAAAGCAGGCATATAAGCAGCAGTTCCAATAAAAAAGCCCAAACATCTGTTTGGGCTTTTTTATCTCGACATATTCAAATCTATGTTTTACGCACAAAAAAAGAGACCAAGCTGAGAGCTTGGTCTTTTAAAATGGTGGCTATGACGAGACTTGAACTTGTGACCCCCGCATTATGAGTGCGGTGCTCTAACCAACTGAGCTACATAGCCGTAAACTGTGGGGGCATTATCTATACATATTAAACACCCGTCAAGCCCCACCTCACCCCAATGATCAGCATTTAAACAATTGATAATTAAATGTTTAAAATTAATACATATTTAGTAAAAAAACATAGGGCACAATAGCTAAATATATAAAGAAAATTATCCTTACTCAGATCAAATCCTTGCTTATTGCTACACTCATAACAGCACTAAATGCATGCCAGCTCGTGAGTCCAGCCTTGGTCAATTATAATCACGCTCACATGGATGTTGCCAAATGAATCACCAATCAACACTTATAGAACATGCAACAAAAAACGATGCATGGCATAGCTCAGCAAGGCCCAACAACGCTTATATCATGTTCAAAAAGATCACCATATAAGCAACTTGAAATTGCAATGCTAAATGCTATGCGCAACTAAACTGAACAAAGAATAAAATTACAGGCTAAAAAATAAATTTTTGCAGAATAATGTACTGCCTATATGCAGATCCAAAATAGCTTCCAAGGATTAAAATTGCAGAAGTATCAACTCAATGTAAATAAAAAGAATCTCTTCGAATTATTGATTTCATCTCTACAATTCTGTAAAACAGCTCACTATTTAATAAAGTGATTAAAACTTGTTAATTACTGATTACTTTTAACATCAAAACCAATAATTTTATAACAGCATGAGTCATTATTTTGGATAATACAATTGAAAATGGTGTATCACCTGATACACAACCTTATATTGCAGGCTTTTGGCGTAGGAGCTTCGCATTTATCATTGATGCTTTGCTCATCGGTGCTTTCTGTAACATTATCTCTAGCCTATTAGGTAAATTTCCTTATGAATACCCTATACTCATAACATTAATTGGTTATCTTTTCGTTATTCTATACTTTACTTATTGCAACAGCGTTAACAATAATGGACAAACAATCGGCAAAATTCTTCAATCCATTAAAGTCGTCAAACTAGATCAGCAGTATCTCAGCCTATCCGCCTCATTTCTACGCTCGGCAATTTTATATGCCCCTTTCTGCTTAATGTCTTTTACGCTACTTTTTCACCCAGTATTGAATAGCATCTTTACGATACTTTTAGGTAGCTTACTGATTTCTATAATTTATTTATATATTTTTAATCGGAAAAATCGCCGCTCTATTCACGACTATCTAGCACACACAATTGTCATAAAAAATGGGGTTGAACCTAAGACTATTTCTACAACATGGAATGTACATTTTTACATCGTAACTATTTTAGTTTTCATTTTTTCAGGGTTACAAGTTTGGAACAGTATTACAAGTGACCAAGACTATATTCCTATTTCTTTACAAAATCTAAAATTTAAGGAATTAAGCCAATTTGATTATGGTTATCTCATCCTTCCTAAAAATGAGGAAGGTATAAATCCAACTCAACATTATTATTTAGCCACGATTACCGATCCTAATTTACTCAATAATCCAAGTTATGCTGAAGAATTTGCACAATATATTTTCAAATTAGAACCACGTCATCGTGCAAAATATCTAGAAAATTATGTTCAACTCACCGCTCGCTATCAATTTGGGTTAATTTCAAAAAAACGTTCTTCCACCTATTTAATTGAAACAGATGATCAGCAGAAAATTACTGCTCAGGAAGTTTCTTCACAACAACAAACGCAAATTGGAGGTGGGTATTAAGCCCAAAATAAGGACAAAAAAAGACCACGTTTTGGAACGTGGTCTATAAAAATGGTGGCTATGACGAGACTTGAACTTGTGACCCCCGCATTATGAGTGCGGTGCTCTAACCAACTGAGCTACATAGCCGTAAACTGTGCGCGCATTATGTGGTTTTCTCACCAGTACGTCAAGTACCTTGCGCGCTTAATTGATCAAAATTTGTTGAAGTGAGCCGATAAGCCGGGTTCTGTCGAGAACGATCATTCCTCTAGGCGTACAATCACTCATACGCTCAAGCGACCTACCCGGATCCAGCATGGGCCATGCCTAAAGGATCCCTATTTGGTCTTGCTTCCGGTGGGGTTTACCATGCCATGAACTGTTACCAGCCATGCGGTGCGCTCTTACCGCACCCTTTCACCCTTACCTCCGATTTCGATTGCTCGAAACCATAATGAAGGCGGTCTACTCTCTGCTGCACTTTCCGTCGGCTCACGCCGCCCAGGCGTTACCTGGCACCTTGCCCTATGAAGCCCGGACTTTCCTCCCCTGCTTCAATCACGGAGATCTCCACAGCAGCGATCGTCTGGCTCACTTCGAGGCGCATAGTATCAAATCTTAGACTTAATTGCTTGCGCTTTTTTGAGCAATTAGTTTTTTATATTTATCCATGAGCTCATCCTCAGTTTCCGCATGATTAGGATCTAGCGGAATACAATCCACTGGACAGAACAATTGGCACTGGGGTTTATCATAATGTCCGATACACTCTGTGCATAAGTCTGGATTGATTTCATAAATCAATTCCCCCATGAAAATGGCTTCATTGGGGCACACAGGTTCACAAACATCACAATTGATGCATTCATCGGTTATATATAAAGACACATTACCAACCTTGTTGATGTTTACGTTCAAAAGCAGCAACCACCGCTTGTGGTACAAACTTCGTCACATCACCTTTTAAACGTGCTATTTCACGAATCAATGTCGATGAAATAAATGAATACTGTTCTGACGGCGTTAAAAATACCGCCTCAAAGTGTGAATCAAGTTGACGGTTCATATTGGCTAACTGGAACTCGTATTCAAAGTCAGACACTGCACGCAATCCTCGCAGTACAGCCGTTGCTTTTTGTTCACGGAAGAAGTTCACCAACAAACCATCAAAACCTACAAACTCAACATTATCAAGATGGCTTAATGATGCTTTGGCCAAGCTCACACGCTCTTCTAAACTAAAGAGAGGGTTTTTATGATGACCAATGGCAATGGCTACCACCACTTCATCAAACATACGTGATGCACGTGTAACCAAATCAATATGACCATTGGTAATTGGATCAAAAGTCCCCGGGTAAATGACGCGAGTTTTAGACATCCATTTTTACTCTGTTGATTTTGTAGAGCCATATTTTAGCAAAAACTTGTTTTATAGGTGAAGAAACTCTATAAATTTGAAAAAACTTCACCTTAACCATGCTTTAAGGCACAATAGGTACATTGTTGGAAGTAATTGATTATGGCGAAAGCAACTGTAGTTAAAAAAAATACCAGCGGGACGATTGCACAGAATAAACGTGCACGTCACGACTATTTTATTGAAGAAAAATTTGAAGCCGGCCTGTCACTGCAAGGCTGGGAAGTGAAATCATTACGTGCAGGTCGTATGACGCTGTCTGAGAGTTATATCACCTTTAAAAATGGTGAAGCTTTCCTGTTTGGTGCTCAGATTCAGCCTTTACTCAGTGCATCAACGCACATTGTTCCTGAAGCGACCCGTACCCGTAAGTTACTGTTGAACCGTCGTGAACTGGATAAGCTACTCGGCGCAGTGAATCAAAAAGGTTATTCGTGTGTTCCGCTTGTTGCTTATTGGAAAGGACCACGTGCGAAATTAGAAATCGCTTTAGTGAAAGGCAAACAGCTGCATGACAAACGTGCCACGGAAAAAGACCGTGACTGGCAACGTGATAAAGCCCGTATTATGCATAAATAATAAAAAAACCTCCTATGTGGAGGTTTTTTTATTATTAGAACTGTTAATAGTCAGCTTTTAGCTCAACCAAATATTTTCCGAACTTTCGAGCAGTTTCCAAGTCACCTTCGGGTGGGGTTATTTCAATACTGGCGTTGTCTGACTGAGTCATCAAACCTAAAAAGCTCGACATCCGATTAATATCGTGTTGGCTACGTCCCGTCGGCATAAACGGTAAACCAGCCCACAACATACCATGCTGCATAGCAAATAAATTAATCTGTTGTAATACCGCCAGTTTATCGCCACTTAAGCCCCCACCATTGGTAAAGCCTGCAGCCAGTTTTCCTTGCCAAGCCCGAGCTAACCAACGCTTAGAGGAATCTTCCATAAACTGCTTAAGCGCTGCGGTAAGACTGCCCATATACGTTGGACAACCCATCACAATAATATCGGCCTGATCTAACAAGTCCCACTGCACAGCAGCAACAGAAATTAAATGCACATCAGCACCTGCCTGCTCTGCACCTTGTGCAATATACTGAGCGACTTTCGCCGTATGACCATAGGCGCTATGATAAACCACACACACATGAACAGGTGCAGCAGAAACAAGATCAGGTACAGACATGGAAACTTTTAAGACCAAAGAATTGAGTTAAGTTTAACACTTTCACTCGCAGAGTGGGGAGTAAGTGCAAGGATTAAAACAGCCAAGCACTTCATCAAAAGCCAAAACTATTGCATAAACACAAAGGTCGCCATACGCCCAGTTTTGGCATGACGGCGATACGAAAAATATTCATCAGACTGGCTAAATGAACACTGATCACCGCCAGAAACCACTTCAACACCATGCTGTTTTAGAATAAATTTTGCGATCGCATATAAGTCAGCATAATACTTTCCAGCTTGCTCAGCTGTTTGAAATGCAGACTCCAGCTCAGCATACTTTGAACAAAAGGCTTCTTTTACTTCCGCCCCAATTTCAAAACAAGGTTGGCTAATAGCTGCGCCCAACCAAGCCCATGTCGGCTGAGTATTCATGCTGGAAATGGTACTTTCAATAATGCCATGCGCCAACCCACGCCAACCTGCATGCAAATTGGCCACTTCAGTTCCATCTGCATTGCCTAAAACCACTGGCAAACAATCGGCTGTCATCATCATCAGGGCATGCTTCGGGCGCTGTGTCACTAAACCATCCCCTTCTTGAGCATCAAAGTCAATTTGCTCATTCACTGCACAGCAAATGGTGCTATGGGTTTGCGTCATCCACGTAATTTTATCGACCCCATAGCCTGCAAACTCTTCGAGCAAGATCATGCGATGCTGTTGCACACGTGCAGCATCATCCTGTACATGCAAAGCCAAATTAAAGCCTTGTAGTTCAGATTGAGTAGTTTCTAAAGCACGATCATGATGTACACGGGTTTGCCCTACAAAAACACCTGCCGGAAGTCCTTGAACAAATTGCATATACTGTCCTTATGATGATTCAACTATAACTTAGTAGGCTTTGTTTTCCGTGCGTAGTACATCGACCAAGGTCGCCAAGTCTGCTGGCCACGGCGCTTTAAACAACATTTCTTCACCTGTACGAGGGTGTTTCAAACCTAGCTCTGCTGCATGCAAGGCTTGGCGTCTGAAACCACGTAAAGTCTCATCTAAAAGTTCTGTTGCACCTGCGGGCACGCGTACACGTGGCATATACACAGGATCGCCAACTAAACCAAAACCAATATAACTAAAATGCACACGAATCTGATGCGTACGTCCAGTTTCAAGACGAGCTTGGATGCGGGTGAAATGTTGGAAGCGTTCTTTCACGTTGTAGTGTGTTACAGCGTCTTTACCACCTGGTAATACCGCCATTTTGACACGATCTACAGGATGACGTTTAATCGGTTCATCCACCGTGCCTCCAGCAATCACATTGCCATACACAATCAGATCATAAACACGGTAAACCGTTTTTTTCGCCAATTGCTTGCTGAGTGAAAATTGTGCTTCTAAGTTTTTCGCAACGACCAATAAACCTGACGTATCTTTATCAATACGATGCACCAATCCCGCACGAGTCAGTTCTGCCGATTTTGGATAGTGATGCAATAATGCATTTACCAACGTACCCGATGAGTTGCCCGCACCTGGGTGAACCACCATCCCAACAGGTTTATTAACAACAATAATGTCGTCATCTTCATAGACGATATCCAGCGGAATATCTTCAGGCAGACTACGAGTTTGGGCTTCTAACTCAACTTCAAGGGTTAACAGTTCAAATCCTTCACATTTATATTTCGGTTTGACACTGTTACCATTTACCAACAAATGGCCTTCTTTTAGCCACTGTTTGAGTTTTTCACGCGAAAAGTCGCTCCAAATCGTTGCTGCAACTTGGTCTATACGCTGTCCGAGATAAGTTTCATCCAATTGAAATTGCAACGATAAACGTGTTGCAGTAGAGCTTGAAGTATGGTTATCTGCATCCTCAGAATCTTCAAGTAAATTGAAATCAGTTTCAGGGAAATTTGGATCGGAAGATTGTGCTTGAGCCATTTGATCATTCAAATAAAAGTGATTTAATAGCGCAATTGTAGCTCATTGCCCGTATTAACAGAGGAATTTTTATGTCGCTACCACATTATAAAATGACAATGCTTGCTCTAACGATTGGCATTGCATCTGCAATGGTAGGCTGTAGCAGCAATCCCAAGAAAGAAGTGGTAGATACCGGTCCACAATCGAGTGAACAGGTTTATATTCAAAAAGCAGAAAAAGCACTGCAAAGTGGTCAATATACCGACGCTGCAAAACACTTAGAAGCATTAGATACCTATTACCCTACAGGTGAATATGCACAACAAGCTCAACTAGAGCTGCTCTATGTGAAGTTTCAGCAAAAAGATTATGAAGGTGCGATTGCACTGGCTGATCGTTTCATTCGTTTGAACCCTCAGCATCCAAACGTGGACTATGCCTACTATGTCCGTGGCGTAGCCAACATGGAACAAAACTATGATGGTTTGATTCGTTATACTTCTTTAAAGCAAGCACATCGCGATGTGAGCTATCTTAAAGTGGCGTATCAAAACTTCGTAGACTTTATTCGTCGTTACCCTTCAAGCACTTATGCTGTAGATGCCGCACAACGCATGAAGTTTATCAGCAATGAGTTGGCTGAAAGCGAAATGAATGCCGCACGTTTTAATATCAAACGTAAAGCATGGGTCGCAGCACTAGAGCGTGCGCAATGGGTGATTGAACATTATCCACAAAGCCCTCAAGTGCCTGAAGCTTTAGCAACTGTTGCTTATTCCTATGACCAATTGGGCGACAAGCAAACTGCGCAACAATATACCGATGTCTTGAAACTGAATTATCCAAATTTAGTGAAATCGAATGGTGAAGTGAACTTACGCGCTGCACGTAAAGACGCAAGTTGGGTTAACCGTGCAACTTTAGGTGTGTTTGGTCGTGAAGAACAAAACAGTTCTGAAGAAAAAATCGAACAACCCAAACAAACAGCAGAACGCAGCTTTACCAATCGTGTCAGCTTCGGTTTACTGGATCGCCCTGAAACACAGCAAAACATCAATACTGAAACCGAATAATTCCTCTGAAATATTCGCTATTTTAGAAAGGGCAAGTTATCATACTTGCCCTTTTGTTTTGTGCGATTTCCGCTTGATCAAAACGCCTAAAAGGTATACAAAACAATCTAGATTCGATGGTTGTTTGCATTTTAAAACCTCCATCTCTGCTTCTTTTCACGGTTTCCAAAATATCAGCGACTGACGATTCGACATGGCTATTCCTCAACACACCATTGACCAAATTTTAGATCGGACCGACATTGTCGACCTGATTGGTCAACGTGTGAAACTTAAAAAGTCAGGTCGCACCTATTCAGGCTGTTGTCCGTTCCATCAAGAAAAATCACCATCTTTTCACGTGTATCGTGACAAACAGTATTTTCACTGTTTTGGTTGTCAGGCCAATGGTAATGCCATTCGTTTTTTAATGGACATCGACAGTCGTAGCTTTATTGATGTGATGAAGGATTTGTCGAGTCAAACAGGCATCGAACTTCCAAAAGACAACCGTGACTCGAAAAAACTGGTGTATAAGCGCGAAGCTAAACCTCTCCAAAAACCACAGGTCGATGCCACTGAAGCCAAGAAAACCGAGCCAGCTCCAGCACAACCTGAGTTTCAGATTGAGCATGATCCTTTTGCTGAATTTCAGTCCATGGACTACCAAGAAGGTTACGCTGATTTTGATACCTTCGAGGGCTTCAACACTACCCCCGTTCAGGAAGGTAACTTATACGACCTGTTAGAAAATATTGCGCAATATTATGAGCAACAACTACCGCATAGTCGTGCTGCTCAGCAGTACTTTAAACAGCGTGGACTCAGCCGAGATACCATTGCATATTGGCGTTTAGGTTATGCACCTGAGGACTGGCAACACTTAGAAAAAGCCTTCCCGCAAGATATCGAAGGCTTAAAGCTACTTGGACTAATTCGTACCAGCGATAACGGTCGTGACTTTGACTTGTTGCGGGATCGCGTCATATTTCCGATTCGTGATGCCAAAGGTCGTGTGGTAGGCTTCGGTGGTCGTGCTCTAAATGACGAAATTAAGCCCAAATACATCAACTCGCCAGACTCTGAGGTATTTCATAAAAACCAATTACTTTATGGTTTATATGAAGGCCGTAAACAAAAAGCCCAAGACTGGCTGATGGTCGAAGGCTATATGGATGTGATTGCACTACAGCAGTATGGGATTGCAGGTGCCGTAGCGACCTTAGGAACTGCCAGTAACACCGAACACTTAAATATTCTGTTTAAACAAAACAACCGTATTACCATTGCCTTCGATGGTGACGTAGCTGGACAAAAAGCGGCTCGCCGTACTTTAGAAATTGCATTACCGTTGCTCAATGATGGTCGCGAGCTGAAGTTTTTTGTTTTACCAAATGATCATGACCCTGACTCACTGATTCGTCGCGAAGGTATTGAAAACTTTAATAAACTGCTCCAACAGGCTCCTCTTCTATCAGACTTTGTTTTTGCACATCTAACGCAGAACCATGACATCAGTAGTCCTGAAGGTAAAAGTCAGGTCATGAGTGAGTTACGCCAACTGACGGACTTATTGCCAAAAACAGGCTCTTTCCGTTATTTGCTAAATCAATCCTTCAAAGAAAAACTCGGTTTTGGTCGTCGCTGGACACCTCAAGTCAGCAACGATGCCTCGTTGTCTTTTAATATTCGCACCAAAGACGAAGACTTCGCCCTCGCCGTTCTGATCCATCATCCGTTTTTGTATATTCACTTTGAAACTCTACGCGCCTATTTACCTGAAGATGAACTTTTAGCGCATGTGCTACAAGTCTTAGATGGCATCTTTGATGATTTACCTGATGACCAAGAACTGGCGACCTATTATGTACTGGGTGCGTGTAGCCGTTATGCCAACGCGATTGCCGATATTATGCAGCGCACCAATATTGAAGAACTAACTAAAACACCAGAACTGGCGGATAAACTGGCCAGTGAATATGCCCTTTCGCTTGAAGAAAAATATTTAAAACTTAAACTTAAAGCCCCAAATTCATTAATTGAGACACGAAATTTAAAACATAAACTCTTTGAACTGACCAAAAAAATAGGCTTAAGACTGATTACTTAAACCTATTACATTTTCGTATTTAGATTTACTTTTTAGTTTTACGACGTTTAGCAAAAGTCTCATTTAAACACGTTTGCATTTGCTCAAAATGACTTGGGTCTTCTGATTTGGCTGCTTCACGCAGCATAATCGAGGTCGGATGTAGCAACTTCTGCGTCAAACGATGTGCAAACTCTTGCATCACCCGCTCCGGTTTTTCCCCTTTCGCAATTCGTGCCAGCGCTAGATCTAATTCTTCTTGTCTTAACTGTTCACCTTGCTGACGGTAAGCATGGATGGTTTCACCTGCCAGATTAACCTTCTGCTGGGTCACCAACTCCGTTGCTAATTGGTTGACCATCACCTCTGCTTCAACCGCTGCCTGACGACGCTGAGCAAGGTTTTCATCAATCACCGACTGCAAATCATCTACGCCATATAAATAGACGCCATCCAAACTTTCCACTTTCGGGTCGATATCACGCGGAACAGCCAAATCCACCATCAACATTTGTTGATAACGACGCTTTTTTAAAGCAGCTTTGACATCTGGATAATGAATCACTTGATGTAAACTTCCCGTACAACTGGAAATGACATCTGCACGTGCTAAGTTACTGGCCAACTGATCAAATTCAATGATTTCAACATCTACACGATGGGCTATTTCTTGAGCCAAAGTTTCAGCCCGTTCACGAGTACGGTTACAAATGAGGATTTTTGCGACTCCCATTTCAGCCAAATGCTTCGCCACCAAGCTATTCATTTCGCCCGCAGCGACCACCATGACTGTCAACTTTTCAGGCTTACTAAACACTTGTAATGCCAACTGAGCCACCGCGTAGCCCATCGATACGGCGTGAGTACCTACAGCCGTTTCAGAGCGGACGCGTTTCGCCGCATAGAAAGCATATTCAAAAATTCGGTTTAAATGAGGAGAAACAGTATGAGCCGTCTTCGCTAGAGATAGTGCAGATTTAACCTGCCCCAAAATTTGCGGTTCACCAAGCATGAGTGAATCTAAACCGCTTGCAACACGCATTAAGTGAGTCACAGCCTGCGCATTTTCATAACGGTATACATGATTCAACAATTGTTTAACATCTATGCCATTTGCTTGGGCGAGCCAGTTCAATACCATATCTGAGTTTTCAGACATGGCATACACTTCTGTTCTGTTACACGTAGACACCACCACCATTTCATTTAAGTCTTGGTTTTGGCCTTGTTGCTCAAGCAGTTGCGTTAACTTTTCAGGGTTAAATGCAATTTGCTCACGCAATTCTACGGAGGCGGTTTGATGGTTGACACCCAATGCAAAGAAAGACATATCAGATCATCATTTCGCTAAATTTATGCTATTGTGCAATAACGGTGTCATAAAAAGCATTACTTGGATCAAGAAAAATTGCGTCAAACACATTGCCGACTGAGCGGCGCGAGAATTAAGCAATATTCTACCACATTCTTACTCGTCGGTAGCATGGCATCTAGTGCTCATCTTAGAGCAGCTGGAGATTTTTCGCTATCTAATTATGATGCAATTCAACAAAGTATGATTGCCGAATTTGCACTGGCTTACCAAGACAGCGCGACTGCCTTGCACAACTATACTGTGCTGGCGATTAAAAGTAATTCCACCACCATTAAACAGCGCGCTTTAAATATTGCCCTTGAACAAAATGATTTGCATGCCGCACTCGACATTGCAACGCATTGGGTGGTACAAGAGCCCACCGATGTTCCAGCATTATTTTATTTGTCGCATATTGCACTCAAAGCACATGAATATGAGCTTGCGGCTGAAACGCTCGATAAGATTCTCAATATTGATGCCAATGCTGATTTAGAGCAGATCCTTGCGGGAATTGCCCCTGAAGAACCTGAAGATCAAGAAATTCTCATTCAAGCGTTACGTTCGAGTAAGGAGCGGAACAATCCCTCTATTTTGGCATTGATTGCAGGTTTAGAGGCTCAAAATGGCCAGCTTGAACAAGCCCTGACCACCATTAATAAAGCCCTAAAAAAGCGCGGAAAAGTCACAGGCTACATCCTGATGAAAGCCAACTTACTCAGCGCACTCGGTCAAGAGGAAGAAACCCGTAATTGGTATGCGAAATCGAGTCGTAAACACCGCGACAATGTCGATATCCGTTTAGCAGAAGCCAAATATCTGATTAAAATTAATGCGTCGAATGAGGCCTTAACCAAGCTTGAGAGCCTGATTAAAAAATGGCCTAACCAAGAAGAAGCCTTGTTTATTGCGGGGTTAACCAGTATTGATTTAAAGAAGTACGAAAAAGCTGAAAAATATCTGGTTGAACTACGTAATTCGGCTGAATATCAAAATGAAGCCTATTACTATCTAGCAGTGAATGCTGAACGAAAACAGCATTTTGAAACAGCCAAGGCCTACTACCGTCTAGTCGATGGTAGTCTGTATACCGTATCGCGTCGTAGCCTCATCAGTATCTATACTCAGCAAAACAAACCCAATGATGCTTTACGCTTCTTAACCCAAGAACGGGTGAACTACCCACAACATGCAAGCTTCTTGTATCAGGCACAAGCCGATATTTTAAAGCGCATGAATAACAAAGCCGCAGCCATGCGACTGTTAGATGAGGCGATTAAAAACTTACCGGATGATCCTGAACTGATCTATTCTGAAGTGCTAATGTTGGATCCACATACGGATAAAGACAAACTTGAAAAGTTGCTAAACCAACTGTTAAGTATTGAGCCCAATAGCCCAACCTACCTCAATGCTTATGCATACACTTTAGCCTTGCAAAACAGACGCTTAGATGATGCACGTAGATTTGTTGAACATGCTTTAGAATATGCCCCTGAACAAGCCTCCATCTTAGATACCTTAGGCTTTATTTGTTACTTACAAAATGACTTTAGCACGTCAGCCGAAGTTTTAGAAAAAGCCTATCTCATCAGTGGTAGTGTCAATATTGGGGTACGTTATGCACGATCAGTCTATATGCTCGGTGATCTGCAAAAATTCTCCACTGTGTTACAACAACTCAAACAAAAACACCCAAATGATCCTCAATTGGATCAACTAAATACTTTATTGTTACCCCAACAACTGAAAAAGAGCTCATAGTTTTTATGCGTATTTTCTCAAATCTGAGCTTAAGCTTACTTGCTGCAAGTAGCTTGGCACTAACAGGCTGTCAACAATTTACCAAACCACAGCTTGACCCAAACACCATACAAACCGAATCTGATCAACACTTTAGCTTACAAGGTAAAATTGGGGTGCGTACGCCTGAACAGACAGGCAGTGCTTTTTTCACATGGGTACAACAGCAACAAGAGTTTGATATTGAGCTCAGTGGAATTTTAGGCGTTGGTAAGACGCAAATTACTGGTCGTCCAGGTGAAGTTAGCCTGAATAGTGCTAAAACTGGCCTCATCCAAGCTGAAACTCCTGAAGAACTTTTAAAAACAGCAACTGGTTGGCAGGCGCCCATCACCCATTTAGTCAATTGGGTTCAAGCCAAACCCGCAACAGTTCAAGCACAAATCCAACGTGACAGTGCCAAACGCGCAGTACAGATCATTGAAGATGGTTGGAGCGTTGAGCTGAGCTATAACGAGCAAGCCCATATGCCAAATCGGCTGATTTTAAAACAAGCACTTGAAAATGGTGCCGAAAACCGTATTACAATGGTCATTCAAAACCGCTAGTTTGTCTCGTTATGATCCGTGTCCCTGCCCCTTCAAAACTGAATTTGTTTTTACACATTACGGGTCGTCGTGAAAACGGCTACCATGAACTGCAAAGTATTTTCCAGTTGATCGATCTATGTGATTGGTTGGAATTTGAGCCTCGTACGGATCAAGAGATTCATATTGAAGGCTTAAATAGTGTCGATTTGAGTCAAAATTTGATTTATAGAGCAACGCAGATACTTAAGCCGTATGCACAAACAGCTACCGGTTTATCCATTCGTCTTGAAAAAATTATTCCGATGGGTGCAGGCTTAGGTGGCGGTTCATCGGATGCTGCAACGACATTAATCGTAGTCAATCAACTGTGGCAGTGCGGGCTAAATACTGAGCAATTAGCCGACTTGGGTGTTCAGTTAGGCGCAGACGTTCCCATCTTTGTCCATGGTCGCAATGCATGGGCTGAAGGCATAGGTGAGCACTTAACATTCATAGACTTAGATCAAAAACAATACATCGTGTTAAAACCTGATTGTTTTATCAGCACTCAATTGCTTTTTTCACAAAAAACATTGACAAGAAACACGAAGAGCTCTAAATTTTGCGCCTATCAGTTAAAGCCATCTGATTTTGGAAATAATTTTGAGCCTTTGGCGAGAAGTTTATATCCAGAAGTAGATGAAGCAATGCAATATCTCGACCAGTTCGGTATTGCAAAACTTACAGGTACAGGTGCTTGTGTTTTTACTGAAGTAACGAGTGATATGAACATTGATGATGTTCTTGCAAATGCACCATGTAAAGCTTACTTGGTCAACAGCTTGAATGAATCACCAATAAGACATTTCTACGTTACCTGATAGGGGTATCGCCAAGTGGTAAGGCACCGGTTTTTGATATCGGCATCCGTTGGTTCGAATCCAGCTACCCCTGCCATTTTATTTCACCTGTAGATGACTGTACTAGGGGTATCGCCAAGTGGTAAGGCACCGGTTTTTGATATCGGCATCCGTTGGTTCGAATCCAGCTACCCCTGCCATTTTACAGTAATCAAATTTAGGGGTATCGCCAAGTGGTAAGGCACCGGTTTTTGATATCGGCATCCGTTGGTTCGAATCCAGCTACCCCTGCCATTTTCCAAAAAGACAGAACAACACTTTGCTGTTCTACTGTTAATTTACCTTGACAGAATGACGCAAAAATATTAAAGTTCTGCCGCATTAGGGGTATCGCCAAGTGGTAAGGCACCGGTTTTTGATATCGGCATCCGTTGGTTCGAATCCAGCTACCCCTGCCATCTAATTCCTAAATTGCCAACCGCCAAGGGTGCTTCATGCCCAATCTTGTCGTTTTTAGTGGATCTGCACATCCACAATTCGCCCAAAAAGTCGTAAGCCACTTGCACATCCCTTTAGGTGCTGCATCTATTGGTCAATTTTCTGACGGTGAAATTGCTGTCGAAATTACTGAAAATGTTCGTGGTAAAGACGTATTTATCGTACAACCTACTTGTGCCCCAACGAATGATAACCTGATGGAAATCCTCGTTATGGCTGATGCTTTGCGTCGTGCAAGTGCTGGTCGTATTACCGCAGTGATTCCTTATTTCGGTTATGCGCGTCAAGACCGTCGTCCTCGTTCATCACGTGTTCCAATTACTGCAAAAGTTGTCGCAGATATGCTGACAACTGTAGGAATTGACCGTGTGGTAATGATCGACCTTCATGCTGACCAAATCCAAGGTTTCTTCGATATCCCTGTAGACAACATCTACGGTACACCAGCGCTTTTAGCTGACCTTCGTCAACAATCACATGATAACCTCATGGTGGTTTCTCCTGACGTTGGCGGTGTCGTTCGTGCACGTGCTGTTGCTAAACAAATGGGCGATATTGACCTTGCTATCATCGACAAACGTCGTCAAAAGGCAAACGAATCACAAGTCATGCACTTGATTGGTGATGTTAAAGGCCGTGACTGCGTCATCGTAGATGACATGGTGGATACTGCAGGTACGTTATGTAAAGCTGCTGATGCATTGAAAACATTTGGTGCGCGCAAAGTGGTTGCTTATGCAACTCACCCTGTTTTATCAGGTAAAGCTATCGAAAACTTGAAAAACTCTGTGATTGATGAATTGGTTGTTACAGACACCATTCCTCTTTCTGAAGAAGCTCAAACTCTTGGTAAGATTCGCCAAGTTTCAGTTGCGAGTATGGTTGCTGAAACAATTCGTCGTATTAACAACGAAGAATCTATTAGCGCAATGTTTGATTCTTATCTATAATATAGCGCTGAATTTTAAAAGCCCTGCCCAGTGCAGGGCTTTGTCTCACTAGGTCGGTCGCAGATCTAGTTTATTTAAAACTTAAATTAAGGATGTCTATCATGGCAAACTTCGTATTAAACGCTCAAGCGCGTGAAGCAGCTAACCAAGGGAAAGGTGCGAGCCGCCGCCTTCGTCACGCTGCTCAAGTTCCAGCTATCATCTACGGTGGTGCTGCTGAACCTGTAGCTGTTACTTTAGAACTTCGTGAGCTTGTTAAAGCTTTAGAAAACAACGCTTTCTTCGAAGAAGTTGTTGAAATCAAAGTTGGCGACAAAGTTGAAAGCGTTAAAATCAAAGCGTTACAACGTCACCCAGCTAAAAACACGCCTATGCACGCTGACTTCGTTCGCGCATAAGTGTTATTGGTGTAATTAGTGTCAAATATTTCACTGATTGTTGGTTTGGGCAACCCAGGTTCTGAGTATGCCCAAACCCGCCATAATGCAGGCTTTTGGTTTGTTGAACGCCTTGCAGAACAATATGGCATTACGCTTAAAAAAGACCCAAAATTCAATGGAATGAGTGGGCGTGGTAATATCGAAGGTCAAGACGTCCGTCTGCTATTACCCACAACCTTTATGAACCTTGTTGGTAAAAGTGTTGTTCCCTTCGCAAAATTCTACAATATTGCTCCAGAAGCAATACTGATTGCTCACGATGAACTAGATATGAACCCTGGTGTCATTCGCCTAAAAACAGGTGGTGGTCATGGTGGTCATAATGGTTTACGCGACATAGTTCCTCATATCGGTCCAAATTTCCATCGCTTACGCATTGGTATTGGTCACCCCGGTTCAAAAGAACGTGTTTCAGGACATGTCTTAAGCAAAGCACCAAGCAATGAACAAAATTTAATGGATGACGCAATCCATCACGCATTAGCTCGCACTAAAATGCTGGTAAATGGTGAGATTCAGCCTGCCATGAATCAAATCAATGCTTACAAACCAAACTGATAAGTCAAAAAAATGTTGAACCATGCTGCTTGCCATACTGTCATTTTAAAGGCAAAATGCGCTTGCCTGATTGCTTATCCAGCAAGTTCAGATTGATTCAACCATAAGATAACGATCTTAGGTCCACTCAGGAGACGCTAGCCATGCTATCTCGTTTATTAAAAGCAAAAATCCACCGTTGTGTTGTTACTCAAGCTGAACTCCATTATGAAGGTTCATGTGCAATCGATGGTCTTTTATTGGATTTAGCCGGTATCCGCGAATATGAAGAAATTCACATGTGGAACGTGACTAATGGTAAGCGTTTCAGTACCTATGCAATTCGTGGTGAAGAAGGTTCTGGCATCATTTCAGTCAATGGTGGTGCAGCACATCAAGCCGATGTAGGCGATTTAATGATTATTGCGACATTCGGTGATTTCACAGAAGCTGAAGCAAATGCACATAAACCACGTTTAGTTTATGCAAATCCAGATAACACTGTAAGTCACATGGCAAACTGCATTCCAGTACAAGTGGCTTAAGCCCAATAGATTAAAAAAATCCGCTGCGTGCGGATTTTTTTATGAGCAGAATAATGCAATTGTATCAATTCTGAGCAGCGCGAAACCCGCTCAACCAATCTCGTTTGCTCTCACAGCCTAAATCTTGTAGCTGATCACCTTTCAATGCCGTGAGTATCGCATTGCCCTGCTCATCGACTTTAAACTCAGCATATTCTGCCTGCTGATAACAATCCGCTAAACCTTCTGCAAATAAAAAACTTCTCGACGCAGGATAAAGTCCGTTATAGAGATTATTCGGGTTTTGTAAAATCAGTCGAGCTGTACGAACATTTTTCGGGAACTCAAAGTAGCTATGGATCACGCGCCTCTGTGAATCGAGTTCAACATGAGTGAGCACCGAAGACTTGTTCTTAATCACTTCATCAAAATAATGACCTGAAAAAATCTGATCTTCTTGATTGCTGTTGGCTTGGCTAGTACTTTCTGGACTCAAATGCTGAGGAGCAAAATAAAGTTGATAATTCAGCGCCATATAATCCCCCTGAATAATCGAACGCGGGTCTACAGGTTGCAAACGCACATACATGGTTTGACTATTGTTTAAGTGCCATTCATTTTTAAAAATTAAGCCTAAAAATACCGCGATGCTGAGTAATGCCAAAGCAAGAGGAATCATTTTCTTCATATGCCGAACTCCTCTTTTTGCTTAAATAGCATCAAGCTCAATGTCAGCAAGAGCAACATCAGGCCAGACAGGAACATGCTTAAACTTTTAATTAGAAAGGTCACGTCAAGGGAATAATATAAAAACCCTAAAATTACAGCGAAAGTTGCCAGCGCAAATCCATAGATTACTTTATCTTGTGTTTTTAATGCCCATGAAATGATGGCCAAACAAATAAAAATATCGAAATAACCATAAAAAATCAGTCCTACCGCAAAAGCAGTCAAAATAAAATGCGCAAATAAATGAAACTGCTTTTGAATATGCAAAAAGACAAAAAGCACAAACCATAAAATCGGTAAGCCAAAAGCCAATATCGGAATGTGCTCAATTTTCGCTAATTCGTATTTCCCAAATAAAGTATAAAAACCCATGGAAAATAGAATAATCCCAAGTGCAGAAAGCAATACACTGCGTTGATATTCGATTGGCTGTATGAATTTTATGCCCAGAATTCCCAGATAAAAAACATAATTCCAAAGTGCTAAATAAACAAAATTTTCAACAATATTGCGCCAACTGAGATGTGCATTAATATCCCAAATACACGCCACACCTGCTGCATATAAACCCAAAATTTGAACAAAGACAAAGAACCAATGTGTTCGCATGAAATAAGCGAGTACTAGCATCGCCAATTGTAAAAATAGAATAGGAAGAATTTGATTGATTAAATCAACGGTGTGAAAGATGACCGCAATTTGTCCTGCAACCCAGAGACAATAAGCAAATTGTCTTAAAAATAAACTTTGTTTAGCTTTCAACAAGTAAGCTGCCAAAGCTACAAAGACAATACCCATAAGCAAAGAGAAATTTCCCCAAAAGGTCAACATCAACGTTGCAAAGACGATACCCGCAATCCAAGCCCCCACAGCAAGGGGAATAGCATTGAACCGACTATGTGGAATAAATTTAATCAACATGTAAGTGATGAAAGCAAACCACGCAAAAATAATCAGTGCGATAAAAAATAATTCAAAAATTTCATTATGACCAAACCATTCCGTCACCGTCTTCACAATGATCAAGGTAAAGCTAATGCCTAAGCCAACTGCTGAAAGTGCGCTACATAGCTGATCTTTATTTTGATAATAGTAAGCCAGTGAAATGCCCAACAAGAGAAAAGACACTGTGAAATAAAGAATGCTTTTATCCGCATAGAGATACATCGCCATATGCCAAACCGAGAGAATGGCAAACCACAGTAAGAATAAATAACGGAGTTTCGAATAATATTTATTGCAGAGATAGAATTGAATCAGTGCAAATACATGAATACTGATTAAAAAGAGATCTGGATATTGATTCCCCCAAAAGGTTTGGATAAAAAACAGAAACAGTGCCAATTGGCTGATAATACATAAAAGGAAAAATACACCGATATTCGGACGATATAACCACGGTAAAAGCAGCACAGACCAAAGTAGAAATAATAAATAGCTGTCAGCACCCGTTTGATAAATTTGACCAATCACAGCCAGACTTAAACCAATCATCAAACCACAGATACTTTGTAAACATTGCACGAGAAAATCATGTTTTGTCAGCCACAGGCTAAAAACTGCGCTGAGTAATAATAACAACTGAGGAATAGCCAGCTGAATATTCTGTGGCAACATAAACCAATTGGCAGCAACCAAATACAACATACTGACCGCGATGAGTGTAAAACCAAAAACTTGAAGATGCTTTATGAAGGATTCAGCATTCCAAGGATAATCATATTGTTGAATTTTGATCAATCCTAATTCCTCACTCTTATTTTTATCTACATTATTTAAAGATATTCAGCCTATAAAAGCACTGCTAATTCAAATTATGCACTTTTTCTTAGGTATTCATTTTGAAACTTTATACCCATACTAAGTTAAATCATGCAAAGAGATTGTTGATCTTTAGCAAAGCTATAGCAAAATTTGTTCTATGTATAAAACTGATCATTCTAAAACTCCCCCTGTTTTTCTAAATATTTAGCACTATAATGGAGTTACATCGCTTCAGGGCGGGGTGTAATTCCCCACCGGTGGTAAGTTCAGTTGAATTATTAAAACTGAATCAGCCCACGAGCCAGCCAAGTAGAAATCATCTATTTAGCTCGCAGATTTGGTTCAATTCCAAAGCCGACGGTATAGTCCGGATGAAAGAAGACGACGTGACCAATAGAATCTCAGGTGCAAACCTGTGAGGATTTATTGCTACGCCAATTTTTCAAAGTCCTGAAATGTTCAACCGTACTTCAATTTTACGCGAGCGTTTCAATGTCTAGTTTGATTCAACCCGAAATTTTCTTTTCAGCCCTTTCTCCAGCTGAGCAACGTATCCAGCAAGCTTTAGAAGATATCCGCCAAGGCAAACCGGTTTTGGTGATGGATGACTTTGACCGTGAAAACGAAGCCGACCTCATTGTGGCTGCTGAAACTCTCACCGTCGAAACGATGGCACGCATGATTCGTGATGGTTCTGGCATTGTCTGTTTATGTCTGACCGATGAACTGGCCGATCACTTAGACCTTGTGCCTATGGTGTCAGATAACTCAAGTCAGTTTAAAACAGCATTCACTGTGACCATTGAAGCCGCAACTGGCGTGACTACTGGTGTGTCTGCACAAGATCGTACCACCACAGTCAAAGCAGCAATTAAAGATGGGGCTGTTGCCAGCGACTTAAACCGCCCTGGTCATGTATTCCCGCTTCGTGCACGCCAAGGCGGTGTGCTCACCCGTCGCGGTCATACCGAAGGGACGATTGATTTAGCACGTTTAGCAGGCTTAAAACCAGCAGGTGTCTTGTGTGAACTGACCAATGCCGATGGAACTATGGCCTCTGGCATTCAAGTGTTGGCATATGCGCAAACACATCAATTGACTGTGATCACCATTGAAGAATTGGTGCAATATCGCATTAAACACGGAGTTTAATTTTTAGGCTCCTAATCAAAAAGCCTCCATGTTGGAGGCTTTTTGATGCAATACCATCAGCATCAAACAAAGACAGTATAAATACCATAGAGCGCAATACTGACCAATATCGCACCACAAACGCCTAACAACTTATTGTACAAAGCGGACTGCGATAATTTATTAAAACCCAAATAAACCAAAGACAATGTGCTGAAGTCTAGAATAATCCAGAGAATGGTCAACAGTACAAGGCTGATATCGACATCACTGGTGACCCCAATGAACTGTGGGAAAAATGAGGCAAAGAAAATAATATCCTTCGGATTTGAAATCCCCACCAAGAAACCTTGCTTAAAGCCCCCCTGCACCGCCTTTAGTTGCACAGGTGATGTTTCTGTTTCTTGTGCAATGGCTTCTTTTAAAATTTGAAAACCGAGATAGGCAATATATACGCAGCCTAAAATCTTAATCGCATTTAACCAATGCTCTGCAATGTTTAAAAAGCCTTTTAAGATGAGTACAGACAATATAATAAGAACCAAAGAGGCTAAATTCGTCCCAAAAATGGTTTTTAAGGCTTGTTTATACCCACCTTTTAGACCTGCACTGGCAACCAACAACATCACTGGGCCAGGTGTTGCAATCATGACCACCACAGCCGTACAGTACAACACCAGCTCAAATACATTCACCATCGAAAAAACCCTTTCCCCCAGTCACTCTCGCAAATAGCTTAGGTATGCGGAGTATTCTTTTTCTATATCAAACCAAGAGGACTTATTCGTCCTCTTCCATATGGATGAGATGTTGTCGAATTGCGTCAGCACGCAAAAATGCCAAATCATAACTGGCTGTAGCAAGTGCAAGAACACGGCGTTCAAACTCTTGCCAAATCGGTTTCACTTGCTGCGCTTGAATGCCTAAACCACTTTCTTCGGTAAAGTTCTTATTTTTTTCACATACTTTTAACGCATGATAAAGCTTCCGCCCTTTTGATGCATCGGGACGTAAACGAACGCGTTTAGATAAAACAAAAGCTTCTACCTGCTGCACATCAGCAAAAGGTAACATTGGCACTAAAATTTGATCTAGTTGTGCATCTAAGCGTTGCCAAACTGAACGATGCTGCTCCGAAGTATAGGTGTTCCACTGAATCACTTCATGATTAAAACGACGACAACCACGACACACAGAATCACCAAATACCGTTGAACAACGCCCTGCACATGGGGTCAAAGAGGCAATTCGACGATCTGTACTCAAAACATACTCCTGTTAATAAACGCACCAAAACAAAACGGATTTTGTCTTGGGCAACTGAATATACACGCTCACCTACCACTTGAGAAGCCATTTAAAATGTTTACTTATCTCGCATCTTGATTCAATTCCATGTAAAATGTGCGCCTTAAAATTATCTATCAAAATACATTGGAGTACTCCATGAACGCTACTGTAGAACAGCTTGCACCTGTAGAACAGCAAGCGACGACTGGTTGGGTTGTTGCCGCACTTTATCAATTCAAAGAAGTTCAAGATCCTGCTGATCTTCAACAACGTCTTTTAGACTTGGTAAAAACCATCAACCTATGTGGTACTCTGATTGTAGCGGGCGAAGGCATTAATGGTACGGTTGCAGGCGACCGTGCCGCGATCGATATGATTCATCAATTCCTTCTGAATGAAGGTTTTAACGAAATGGAATACAAAGAGTCTGACAGTGCAGACAAACCATTTCGTAAAATGAAGATTAAACTTAAAAAAGAGATCGTGACTTTAGGCGTTGAAGTAAAGCCACGTGATTTAGTCGGTCACTACCTTGACCCGAAAGAATGGAATGACCTGATTGCTCGTGATGACGTCATTTTGATCGATACTCGTAATGACTATGAATACAAAGCTGGAACATTTAAGGGTGCTATTGATCCGAAAACAGAAAGCTTCCGCGAATTTCCAGAATACGTTAAACAAAACCTTGAACAGCACAAAGATAAAAAAATTGCGATGTTCTGTACAGGTGGTATCCGCTGTGAAAAATCGACCTCCCTTCTTCTTCAAGAAGGTTTCAATGAGGTTTATCACTTAAAAGGCGGCATCTTAAAGTACTTGGAAGAAACCCCTGCTGAACAAAGTATGTGGGAAGGTGAATGTTTCGTTTTTGATGGCCGTACTGCAGTCACTCATGGTGTTGAAGAAGGCCTTAACATTAAATGTCATGCTTGTGGTTGGCCACTTCTTCCTGCTGAAGCAGAAGAACCTAGCTATGAACATGGTGTGTCATGCAAATACTGTATCGACAAAACCACAGAAAAACAAAAAGAAGGCTTCCGTATGCGCCAGTCGCAGATTGCTGCGGCTAAACGTAAACGCCTTTAAAATCATTCAGATGATTTAAGTCAAGAATAAGCCCTCATTTGAGGGCTTATTTTTTTATCCAGTTCGCGTTTTTTAAAAATATTTAACAATTTTGTCACAATATTTAACTCAATCTGAGTCATACTGTATAAATAATAAGCTAAAGTGGTGCCCTGTAGGTCTCCACATAACAATAAAAATGACATGCCTAAACGACGAAAATAGGATGATTACCATGCATAAAATAATCATGCCACGCCATCGCACATTGATTCGCAATGCCGCAGCAAACCGTATCGAGCAATATCACAATACCAGCTTCAACCAAATCAAAAGCAAGCTTGAACAACGCACGCATTTGTTTATCGTGGTTTTGGGCATGTTGATTGGTTCAAGTATTGCCCTCGGCATTGGTTACCATTTAAGTTCAAATCTCTTAAATTATACGCTGCTTAGTTTAATCCCGATTGCGTTGGCCTATAGCTTACGTAAAGTCTATATTCACACCCTGACCCATACCCGTTTCGATGAATAGAAAACAATACATTTCAATTCTTTACCCACATGCGATAAGTCCTTAAGATAACTTATCGCATTTATTTTTATGGTCTATATGAACCTCACTGCATGGATCATCTCCGTCATGGAACAATTGGGTTATTGGGGAATAGCCTTACTCATGTTTCTTGATAATGTTTTTCCGCCCATTCCTTCTGAAATTATCATGCCTTCTGCAGGTTATGCCGCATCACAAGGTGAGTTGGTTTTAATTGGGGTCATTATTGCAGGATGTATTGGTTCACTCTTTGCCGCAGCAGTGCTGTATTGGATCGGCTATCAATTTAAACAAGAGTACATTTTCAGATGGGTCGACCGCTATGGTAAATATCTATTTATCAAATCCGCTGATGTGAAAAAATCCTTAGATTGGTTTGAGCAGTATGGTCACCGTATTGTATTTTTTGGTCGCATGATTCCTGCAGTGCGTTCACTGATTAGTATCCCTGCGGGGATGAGCCGTATGCCCTTTTGGAAGTTCATGTTTTATAGTGGACTCGGTACAATTATTTGGACAACATTTTTAGCAACAGTCGGTTATTACTTTGGTGAAAACCAAGCACTGATGCATCAAATTTTTAGCAAAGTCGGTTATGTCATTATTGCCATTGTCGCTGTGATTATCCTTTGGTTTTTATACCGCAGGCATTTGCGTAAAACACGCAGCTAATTTATTTATTTTGGGGAAATACATGAAACACTATTTACTGCATTTTGCGGCGGTATATAGCATTGCTTTGGTGCTGTTAATCACCGTACTGGTCTTTGGTCTAAACCTTGGCGGTTTAACCTTAATTCCGACCTTAGTAGCTTGTGCACTGATTAGTGTCGGACACTTTGTGAAAAAAGAACACCGAGTTCCAAACAATCATGAAAAAATTCAACTGGTTTGGGGTTCAAGTGCTGTCGCAATTATCATCGGTAGTTTCTTTGTGCTGTTTTTAGTACTAATGAATCCTAATGCTGAAGCCATTATGAAATCAGTCGATAATGCTGGTATTGGACTCACCGCTGTCGTTATGCTATGTATGGTCGCGATTCATGGCGCTATTTTTCATATTGCCTATGGTTGGTACGCAGACTATTGTTTTAAAAAGTTGCCATAAAAAAGCACCTCGTTTGAGGTGTTTTTTTATGCTCGATAGATAGCGATCAAATACCGCACGTCATTAGTGCTTTTGATCGGGAAGTGCCATTAACTTTGTTTGGCTAGCCCTCATTTCTTCAATCAACCAATCTTTAAAAATGACCTTATGCGGATCATCCTCAAAAGGAGATGCGGAAAGTAAATAATAAGCAGAGCCGTCTTGCACAATAGGGCTAAGCATATCTAACATTTGAAAATCGAGCTCTTTTTCAACCATATAAGCTGAAACTACTGTTGCACCCAACCCTGCTAAAGAGGCCTCTATGCACAAATAGAAATGTTCCAACGCTACTTTTTGAAAGTGCTTAAACTGCGCTTTATATGCATCCTTAAATTGTGTCCAAATTTTAGGTCGCGAACTGGAAATAAACAGTTGAGACATCGGGGCTAAATGCTTATGACGCGATACACAAACCATATGCTCATCCGCCATTTTTTCACTATAAATGGCCTTGCCCCAGTCAAAATCATTACGCCTTAAGGCTAAGTCGATGTTTTGCGCTTTAAAATCCGCTTCTCCACCACCTGTTAACAAACTGATATCAATCTCAGGGTAACGCAGCTTAAATTGAACCAAGCGCGGAATCAGCCATTTCATGGCGATGGTCGGCTCACAGGATAAGATTAAGGTCTTCTTCTCATTCTTCTTTTCTTTTGCCATCTGTACGAGACATTGGTCAATCTGAGGAAAGACCTGCTCACAACAATCAAACAGTGTTAGACCATCCCCCGTCAGCTGTAACTTTTTGCCGTCGCGAATAAATAAACGACGTCCCAGTGCCTCTTCCAAATTTTTTAACTGCTTACTGACCGCCCCTTGAGTGACAAAGAGTTTTTCAGCAGCGACGGTTACACTGTCATAGCGAGCGACATAATAAAAAAACTTAAGAGAATTCAGTGATAAGCGCTCAATCATTCCAAAAACTCATCAAAAGGAAAGAATTAAAATCGATTTTCACTATAGCAAATATATGAAAAATATATAAATCCTTTAATTCAACCCGAACAAGGATCAATGAGTGAATGAAATTATAGCAATTGCCATCATCACCCTACTTGCAGTCATCAGTCCCGGTGCTGACTTCGCTTTGGTCAGCCGAAATAGTTATCTATATGGGCGTAAACAAGGGATCTATACCGCATATGGTATTGCTTGTGCTGTATGGATCCACATTAGCTATAGCGTACTGGGGCTCAGCTTCTTAAAGCACTACATTCCAAACCTATTGCATATCATTCAATATATTGGCGCACTGTATCTGATGTATATCGGGTACAAAACATTTACCCATCAGCAAATTAGTGACCATGCCACTCATACTTTACTGGATCCACATCAAGCATTTATACAAGGTTTTCTTGGCAACAGTTTGAATCCCAAAACTACACTATTTGTGATGAGCATCTTTGCACAGTTACTGCGAGGCAATCATGGTCTAATGCATTTAATTGGTTATGGCGTGTTTATCTCGGTCAGTCATCTGCTGTGGTTTTTGCTCATTTCACTATTCTGCTCTACCCCAGTGATCCGAAATAAAATTTTACGCAAACAAGTGAGTATTAACCGTGTCATCGGTACCGTACTCGCAACTTTAGGACTTTGCTTATTTCTCACAAATTAAGCATGAGTGGTACCTGCGTTTAAACACTAAAATTTGGGCATAAAAAAACGTCCTCTAGGGACGTTTTTTTATTTGCTTACTAATGCCTGCGTCGCTGATGTCACGACACAAGAACAATTATGCTGGCGTATGATACATGAGATAAAGTTCGTTTAAGTTCTCTGGAATTTCTTCTGCAAGCTCATCCATTAACTGACCGTTACGGCGGAAAGTTTCCATTTGCGGATCTTCTTCGTCAATCCCACTAAATACCATAATTGGTAAAGTAAGATCGACCAGTTGCTCTTCAAACTCAGGCGTGAACCATGCATCTTCATTGAGGAACATTGCATCGACAAAACCAACGCTCCAATCCCCTAGACTTGACTCAACATCTGCCTCTTCAATTTCAAAAGGAAATTCAATCCCTTCTTCATTGGCAAGGTTTTGACGAATAGACTCAAGCCAAGCTTTCACTTGCGCGATGATCTCGGCAGGCACTTTCTTTTGATTATTATCAAAAAGTTCATCCAACCATTTTGCAAAAGTAGGACCAACTGCAATTGCACACAAGAAACCATGAGTCGCTGCAAAATCTAGACCATACTCATTTTGGTCACCATCTAGATATTCACTCAATAAGTCTAAATCTAAAGCACTCATTTCAAATCCAAATTCAGAAACTGATTAGGGCATTAGCATAGCATTTTCAGACACGATGCTACATCTGATTTTAGTCTTCTTCGTCGTCAAAACCGTCGTCATCGTCGATGTCGTAATCAAAATCTTTAAGCTCACGTTCCAAACGGCGCTGTGCAAGAAGGTCATCAATCAGGCGACGTTTTTCTAATGATTCTTTCGCACTAATTTTACTTGATGACTCATCAAAATTAACATCATCATCAGCGTAGTTATCATCTAGTTCAAAATCTGTAGAAGACACTAAAACTACCTCATAGTGAAAAAATGTGAAGGGTCTTAGCCGCTATTTATATGGGTTCCAGAACCTTGTCAAGTTTTATTTGAATTTAGAGCAATTAATTTGATTTTTAGTCTTTATTTCTAACCAATTTTTATGGCATGATATAATCCACCCTGCGTCTTTGTAGTTTACGACTTTAAAATGGTCACATAAAATCCAAATTGTTCAGATTTCAAATTTGGGTTTTGAACTTGAGCACGCTCGGGATGAACTTGAAAACAACAAATTCACCCCCATCTAAATCACTGAATTTATATTTTTAATATTTTATCAGGCAGCTTTTGGCTGACTATCCCTGATGGAATACGCAGTTATTTACAAATAAGTTTATGAAGCGAATTGTGCCCAGATGCACAATTTTCCACTGCCACAGATTCAACGAAGAGTAAGCAAAGATGAGCGATATGACTTCCCCTACTTCACAAGTAGCGGCTCTGATTAGCCGAGGCAAAGAGCAAGGTTACCTAACTTACGCTGAGGTTAACGATCATCTCCCAGACTCGATCACTGAAAGCGAACAGATTGAAGACATTATTCAAATGCTTCAAGACGTCGGTATTCCTGTGCACGAACGTGCGCCTGAATCTGATGATGCAATGTTTGAGGGTGGTAATGAAGCTGCCGATGAAGTTGCTGAAGAAGAAGCCGCTGCTGTTCTTGCCTCTGTAGAAAATGAGCCTGGTCGTACCACTGACCCTGTCCGCATGTATATGCGTGAAATGGGTACTGTTGAACTGTTGACGCGCGAAGGCGAAATCAGTATTGCAAAACGTATTGAAGAAGGGATTCGTGACGTTCTTCACTCGATTGCTTACTGGCCAAATGCGGTTGAAGTGGTATTACAAGAATACAAAGATTATGAAGCAGGCGAACGTCGCCTTGCGGATATCCTTTCAGGTTATTTAGACCCTGAAACCGATGAAGCGATTCCAGAAGTCCTTGAAGAAGAGGCTGAAATTGATGAAGAAGATGATTCTTCAACCAAGTCTACCAAAGATGTGAAATTGGATGATGACGAGGAAGAAGAAGAGTCTGAAAGTGATGATGATTCTGAAGGTGAATCTGGCCCAGATCCTGAAATTGCCAAAGCGCGCTTTGACGAACTGACTGCGGCTTGGAAAAACACCCGAACCATCATCGAGAAACATGGTCGGTCAAGCAAAGAAGCAGAAGACGCTTTAGAATCACTTGCAACTGTATTTATGATGTTCAAATTTACACCACGTTTATTTGACATTATTTCAGAAATGATTCGTGGTACACATGAACAAATCCGTACCTCTGAACGTGAAGTAATGCGCTATGCAGTACGTCGTGGTCGTATGGATCGTACTCAATTCCGTACCTCTTTCCCAGGCCAAGAGTCCAACTTTGCTTGGTTAGATGAACAAATTGCGAAAGCTTCGCCAGACCAAAAAGGCTATCTTGAAAAAGTACGCCCTGACATTTTAGCGTTCCAACAAAAAATTGCAGACATTGAAAAAGATTTGGGCCTTGATGTTAAAGGCATCAAAGAGATCTCAAAACGTATGGCTGTAGGCGAAGCGAAAGCACGCCGCGCGAAAAAAGAAATGGTTGAAGCAAACTTACGTTTGGTAATTTCGATTGCGAAAAAATACACCAACCGTGGCTTACAATTCTTGGACTTGATCCAAGAAGGTAACATTGGTTTGATGAAAGCGGTAGATAAGTTTGAATACCGTCGTGGTTATAAGTTCTCGACTTATGCAACGTGGTGGATTCGTCAGGCCATTACTCGTTCGATTGCCGACCAAGCACGTACCATTCGTATTCCAGTACACATGATCGAAACCATTAACAAGATCAACCGTGTATCACGCCAACTTCTGCAAGAAATGGGACGTGAACCAACACCTGAAGAACTCGGTGAACGTTTGGAAATGGACGAAGTCAAAGTGCGTAAAGTGCTGAAAATCGCCAAAGAACCAATTTCGATGGAAACACCGATTGGCGATGATGAAGATTCGCATTTGGGTGACTTCATTGAAGACAGCAACATCACTTCACCTGTCGATGCTGCAACGTCTGAAGGCTTAAAAGAAGCAACTCGTGAAGTGCTTGAAAACTTGACTGAACGTGAAGCGAAAGTCTTGAAAATGCGTTTTGGTATCGACATGCCAACGGACCATACTTTGGAAGAAGTAGGTAAACAGTTTGACGTGACGCGCGAACGTATTCGTCAGATTGAAGCGAAAGCACTACGTAAATTACGTCACCCTTCTCGTTCTGAACACTTACGTTCATTCCTAGAAAACGACTAATTGATACCGATACATTGGAGACTTGAAATTTAATCTCGAGTCTCCATTAAGTATTTAAGAGCAACACCTAACGCCTGCAGTTTCGCAGGCGTTTGAAATAAGGGGGACTGACGCTCATGACTATGTTAGACCGTACACCATCACGTGAATTACAAGAACATCTTTGGGTATTCCCTATGGACTACCCGATCAAACTCATTGGCTTTGCCAGCACTGAGTTACATGTTGCAGTGGTTGAAATTTTAGTCAAACATTTCCCTGAGTTTGATGGTGAATCAATCCAAGTCCAGCCATCACGCACAGGTAAATACCATTCTTTAACTGCTCAATTGCGTTTTGAAGAATTAGAACAAGTTCATCAACTGTATGCAGACCTTGCGGCTTGTCCGTTAATTAAAACGGCGCTGTAATTCAAATGATGTATCAATGAGACACGCTTACGAGCGTGTTTTTTTGTGCCTAAATTTTTGATCTATTGAATTCGGCTTATTCACTGAAGAAATCCTCCTACGCTCTAGATCTTTTCTTTATAATTTCAGACATACTTCTTGTTTTATAAGGACGCAAGTGCAGTGTCAGATGCCGTTCTCAAACCACAACTGATTATTCGCCAGTTTGATAATTTAACTTCATATGCTGACCGCTTTGTAGAAATGAAAGCACTGACTGAACAACGAGATGCAGACACACCAGATGAACTTTGGATTTTGCAACATCATGACGTGCTCACCCAAGGTCAAGCTGGAAAACCTGAACACATCCTCATGAGAAGCAACATTCCCGTGGTACAAACAGATCGCGGAGGGCAAGTCACTTGGCATGGTCCTGGTCAGTTGGTTGCCTATTTTATGTTTGACCTCAACCGACTTGGTTGGAACGTCCGCACCTTGGTGTCTTATGCTGAAAACCTAATGATTGAGTTACTCAAAAAATATGAGATTGAAGCCTATGCCAAACCTGATGCACCCGGCGTGTATGTCGATGGACGCAAGATTGGCTCATTGGGTTTTAAAATTCGTAAAGGCCGCAGTTATCATGGTTTATCCTTAAATATTGACTGTGACTTATTTGGGTTTCACACCATTAATCCATGCGGCTATGCGGGCTTAGAAATGGTGCGTATCTCAGACCTCAAATCAGACTACCCGCGTTTTGAAAACTTATGTGCTGACATTATTGAAACTTTACAGCACAGCGGTTACTTTAAAGAAGTTCAAGTACAGCATATATAAAGGCTTTGCTTTTCATGGAAAAATAAATTAGAGTATTTACTCTAAACTAATAATTATTTTTAGAAAGGACAACAGCGAGTGATTAACGTAAATTCAGTGAAACCCGCTCTGCAATTGACCTATGTCAAACTTATGATGGATGTGATTGGCCGAGGATTGGTCATGGCCAGCCAAGTCGATAGTGAAATTCAGCAAGAAGTTGCCAAATTTCCCGCCAATTTCACCTTATCGATGAATGTCTTTCCAAACGGCCCGGCTTTTTTAGCCAAAGTGACCGAAAACCATCAACTCGAACTACTTACTCCAGGAAGTTTAAAGGCAGATTTAACCATCACCTTTAAACATTTAAGTCATGCCTTTTTAGTATTTTCATTTCAAGAAAGTACAGCACAAGCTTTTGCACACGACCGTATGATTGCAGATGGAGATATCTCCTATGCAATTCGTCTCGTCCGCTGTCTAAATAAAATGGAATCATTGATTTTACCAAAAATGGTCGCTGAACTTGCAGTCAAAGAATACCCAACTGAATTGGGCTTAAAAGAAAAACTCACAGGCGCTGCAAATATTTATCTCAAAGTAGCCCAATCATATTTAAAACGGAGTGCATAACATGGCGAAGCCTTATTACGAATTTTTCTGTCCTGTAAAAGTGATCGCTGGTCATGCTGCTTTAGAACACATTCCGTTTGAACTGGCAACATTAGGGGCAACCCGACCTTTAATCATTACCGACAAAGGTGTACGTGCCAATAACTTGCTAGCCTCCATTGAAGCGGCTTTTGAGTCTACCGATGCGGTTATTGGTGCAATTTTTGATGATGTTCCACCCGATTCAAGCTTAGAGACAGTACGTAAAGCGGCCAATTTATATCGTGAACATCAGTGCGATGCGATTATTGCTGTCGGTGGCGGATCGGTGATTGATACCTCGAAAGCCACTAATATTTTGGTATCTGAAGGTGGTGATGACTTACTCAAATACTCTGGGGCACACAACCTACCTAAACCACTCAAACCCTTTTTTGTGATCCCAACCACATCAGGTACAGGGTCTGAAGTCACCATGGTTGCGGTGGTGTCTGATCCAGAGAAAAATGTCAAACTGCCTTTCGCATCGTACTATTTAATGCCGCATGCTGCGATTCTCGATCCACGTATGACCCAAACCCTGCCACCGCACTTAACTGCGATGACCGCAATGGATGCCATGACCCATGCTGTCGAGGCCTATACATGTATGGCACACAATCCGATTTCAGATGCCTATGCTACGGCTGCAATTAAAAAAGTCAGCAATCATTTGTTTAATGTGCTGGATAATCCAAGCGATGCCAACGGCCGCTTAGAATTGGCTCAAGCTTCGACCATGGCTGGCATTGCATTTTCAAACTCGATGGTGGGCCTTGTACACTCACTTGGACATGCCTTAGGTGCAGTTGCACACTTGCCGCATGGACTATGCATGAACCTGTTCCTCCCTTATGTGCTTGAATTTAACAAGGAAGTGAATGGTGACAAGATTGCAGAGCTCCTGTTACCACTTGCAGGGCCAGACATTTATGCGCAGACTCCTGCCCACTTACGTGTAGACAAAGCCATCAGCACATTACTCACCATGCGTGATCGCTTATTTACCCTAACCAAGTTACCCCGTACCTTGAGTGAAACAGGAAAAGTAACCTTAGAACAACTCGATGAGGTCGCAGAAAAGGCCCTCAACGATGGTTCAATCATTTACAATCCGAAAGAAGCCAGCTTAAAAGATTTAAAAGCAATTTTAGAAAAAGCTTGGTAATTCATAAAAAATCAGCCAATATAACGACAATCTTAGCCTGATGCTTTTTTAAACATCGGGCTTTTATTTGCCATAAGGAATAATGCTTTCCTTATACCTATTGGCATAAAAACTGCTAAAAAATCTGAAAAAGTTACTGACAAAAGCGGCCAAATTAATGTAGATTGGCGCACTTTTGAAATTAAACACAGGGGGGATCGTTCGTCTCAAACGATCCTTATTAAACATGACTGATCCTTGATCAACGATTAAGAGGATAACGCCGTTGACTAATATTTCTGGGACTCAATCGGCAGCTAAACTGCAAAAAACGCTAGGTCTCTGGCACATCATTATTATTGGTTTAGCTTATATTCAACCAATGACATTATTTGATACTTTCGGTTTAGTATCAGAAGAAAGTCATTATCATGTGCCAACGTCATATATCATTGCTTTAATTGCAATTTTATTCACGTCGATCAGTTATGGTCACATGATTCGTCGCTACCCTTCCTCGGGTTCCGCCTATACCTATGCACAAAAATCCATCCATCCGAATGTCGGATTTATGGTCGGTTGGTCATCATGGTTAGACTATTTATTGTCTCCAATGGTCAACATCATTCTTGCCGTGATTTACCTTGAAGCCTTATTCCCTAATGTAAACCATTGGGTCTGGGTGGTAGGTTTAACTGCATTTATGACCGCGGTCAACTTACGTGGTGCACGCTTCGTTGCAAACTTTAATGGTTTGATCGTTTTTGTCCAGTTAGGTGTGATTGCTTACTTCACGTGGATGGTTTACAGCTTACTTGCTGGTGGCGTCAACGCAGATGGTACTTTGGTCAATGCTAAATATCAGTTATGGAGTTTAGAGCCATTCTGGAATGAGCTTACTTCACTGGGTGCCCTGATTACAGGTGCGACTTTGCTGTGCTTCTCATTCACAGGTTTTGACTCGCTCAGCTCGCTGGCAGAAGAAACAAAAGATACCGAGAAAACACTACCTAAAGCGATTTTCTTAACGGCACTCTTGGCCGGTGTGATCTTTATTATCAGCACCTACTTCATGCAAATTTACTTCCCGAACGATCCAAAGACTTACTTTGAAGATGTTGCTGCAACACAGCCTGACATTTTACAAGCCGTCGGTGGCGTTGCGTTTAAAACGGTGGTGTTGTATTTCGCAATTGTGACTGTTATGGCATCAGGTATTTCGGCACATGCAGGCGTTTCACGCTTAATGTATGTGATGGGCCGCGATGGCGTGATTAACAAGAAGATTTTTGGTCATATTAGCCCGAAAAGCTTCACACCGTCTTATAACATTCTCATTGTAGGTGCTGTAGCATTAACCGCTGGCTTCATGGACTTAGACATCGTTATTTCGATGATCAGCTTCGGTGCATTAACTGCATTTACCTTTGTAAACTTATCGGTGATTTCAAGATATGCACTGCGTGATGGCCGCACAAAGAATATTAAAGATATCTTTAGCTTTGTGATAATTCCAATGTGTGGATTCCTCAGTATCTTTGCCATGTGGCTAGAGATTGAAGAAACCGCGTTGAAATTCGGTTTATGGTGGGCAATGTTTGGTATTTTATACTTAGGTTATAAAACCAAAGGCTTTAAGCAACCTGCACCACAACATAATGAATTTGACGATCCGCTCTAATCTTTCATTCAAAAAGAAAAAGACGCCAAGTGCGTCTTTTTCTTTTTTAAACTAGAGCTAAAAAACTAGCCCTTAAATTGTTTAGTCATTTTAGCAATACGTTGTGCATAGGCTTTTGTGGTTTCGAGATCCCCTGCTGGGATTTCATCCGTACTTGCATCCGATGGTGATTGCACCAACAACCCTACAGAACCACCCAAATTATTTACATCTTGACGGGTTGCCGCTTTACTATTGGCAGGCAATAAACCCAAGCTTACCCAAATACCGCCATGCTGCGATGCAAGTGTTTGTAGTTGAATTAAGGTCACTTGCTTATCACCATTTAAGCTTGCGCTATTGGTAAAGCCACCGAAAATTTTATCTTGCCATGCGCGAGTAAACCATTTTTTTGAAGATGCATCGGCAAACTTTTTAAATTGCCACGGCGCAGTGCCCATATAAGTTGGTGCACCAAATACAATTGCATCAGATTGATCCAGTGTCAGCCAATCTTGCTCTGGAATGTCGCCATTTGGGTCAATCTCCACCAAATTTGCACCAATTTCTTGCACAAAAGTTTGTGCAATCACTTTGGTATGTCCATAGCCTGAATAAAAAACCACTGAAATATTCGACATTTTAGTTTCCTCTTTTGAATTAGTTAATTGGCATCGCTGCGTCAATCATGATGCTGTGCCACGTAAACCATTAAAAATAAACAGTATGAAATATCTTAAACACTTGCCTGATCGGGCTTAAGTTTCACATAACTTGCAACTTCATCGCTTAGGCCCTGCTTCAACTGCTGGGTCTTTTCACCGACCAAAACTTCATACGCATTTTGCTCGATGCCTTGAAAGATTTCTTGAGCTACTGTTTCTGGCGCAATCTTCGGAATGGGTAATGAACGAGTCAGATCGGTGTCAATAAAACCCACATGCACCCCCATGACCTGAATATTAAATTGAGACAACCACTGACGACTTGAGTTGGTATAGGACCATGCTGCTGCCTTGGAAATGGCATAACTGGTCAAAACAGTGCTTGGCTCCCAGGATACATCCGAGAGAATGTTGACCACATAAGCCTGTTGGTTCTTTTGCAAGATTGGCGCAAAAATTTGCGTCACTCGCATCAAGCCCAACAAATTGGTTTCCAAAATCTTTTGCGTAGTCGTAATGATATTGGCATCGACAGGATGCTCATTCAAAAGCGCAATGCCCGCGTTATTCACAAGAATCGTGGTATCTGCGCATTGTTCTGCGGCCTGCTGAATAGATGCTTCATCATTTACATCGAGTCGAATCGGTATAAGCCCCTCTTCCTGAAAGTTACCGATCTGGCGCATACCCACATAGATCTTTTTAGCGCCCTGACGATGTGCCTCCCGAGCGATGGCTAGTCCTAAGCCACGATTCGCACCCGTAATAAAAACAACAGCCTCTGAAACTTTCATCATGTGATCCATCCAATTGCCAGTATCTTGTGAAAGCGTAGTCTGATGACAGCGCTGCATTAAGTCTGTATTCATGATACACTTATGAAACCTAGTATCAATTAGTTACCACTTGGTAACTGGTCAAATACAAGGTGTAAAAAGCAAAAAAAGGCAGTTTGAGGATCTTTTAAAATGAATAAACCCATGAAATTTAATATTTTTCATCCAGATTGCCCTGCTCGTCTTTTTTTTGAAAAATTTGCAGACAAGTGGATTTTATTGATTGTGTATACGCTGGATCAAGAGTCACAACACTTTAATGAGCTTAAGAAAAATGTTTTAGGTATTTCCCCTAAAGTACTGTCACAAAAATTAAAGATCTTAGAACGCGATGGTTTTTTGACGCGAACCATTCATGAAGACAACGTGATTCGAGTGGAATATGCGTTAACCGAGATTGGCAAAGACTTTGCTCAAAATGCCTATCAAATGAAAGATTGGGTCGAAGCCAATATGCTTAAAGTTTTAAAATCCAGAGCGGGATTCGATCAAAAGCTAGAAAAAACAGAGCCCGCTTAAGCGGGATCGGTCACAGTAATTTGATTAGGCTAAAGGCTTAAAACCCTGCTGACGCCATGCTTCATACACAATCACGGCTGTCGCATTGGATAAGTTCAAACTGCGCGAGTTTTCAGCCATTGGCAAACGAATCCAATGCTCTTTTGGAAATAGCATACGAACCTGTTCAGGCAGACCACGCGTCTCAGGTCCCATGAGTAAAGCCACGGGGCGATTCAAATCCGAAGTATGCGGCGTTTCCGTTCCTTTGGTGGTTAAAGGATAAATCGCATTTATATCGACACCTTTTAGGGCTAAATTTGCTAAACACTCATCGAATGTTTCCCAAATTTGCATGCGCGCCCACTCGTGGTAGTCCAAACCTGCACGTTTAAGTTTTTTATCATCCAGTTCAAAGCCGAGAGGCTTAACCAAATGCAGCTGCGCTCCAGTATTGGCACATAAACGAATGATATTGCCTGTGTTTGCAGGAATTTCGGGCTCGTATAAAACAACATGGATCACAGCTTTTCTCTACTCTTTCAATATGGCAAAAGTTAATCTTGCCACTGTAATTGTTCACGCAAGCTTACTACATCACCAATAATGGTCAATGTAGGCGCTTGAATATGATTTTCTTCAACTTTTGATGCGATATCCGCTAAGGTTCCGACCAGCACTTTTTGTTCTGGCGTGGTACCTTTCGAGATCAAAGCAACGGGCATGTCTGGGCGCTGCCCATGCTCAATTAACTTTTCACAAATTTTTTCTAAACCAACCAAGCCCATGTACAGCACAAGTGTTTGATTTTGATAAACCAACTCATCCCACGGTAACTCAGGCGAACCTTCTTTTAAATGCCCCGTAAGGAAACGCACGCTTTGTGCATAATCGCGATGTGTCAACGGAATGCCTGCATAAGCCGAACACCCTGAAGCGGCAGTAATCCCTGGCACCACTTGAAATGGTACACCCGCGGCAAAAAGTTCTTGAATTTCTTCACCACCACGACCAAAGATGAAAGGATCGCCGCCTTTTAAACGGCAAACACGTTGACCTTTTGAGGCATATTCCACTAGTAAGGCATTGATGCCTTCTTGCGGTACAGCATGGTTAGAACGGGCTTTACCCACATAAATTTTTGTTGCATCGCGACGGCAGAGTTCCATAATCGCAGGAGAAACCAAACGATCATAAATCACCACATCGGCTTGTTGCATCAAACGCAATGCTTTGAGGGTCAGCAACTCAGGATCACCTGGACCTGCACCAACCAAATATACCTCACCTTTCGGCGTTTTCCACTCCAACAGAGCTTGCTCGATTAAACGATCTGCTTCTGTAAGATTGTCATGAAAAACCTGTTCTTTCAGGGGACTTGCATATAAGTCTTCCCAAAAAACACGGCGCTCGTCAGGATTGGAAATCTTCGCTTTCACCGCTGCACGCCATTTTCCTGAAAACTCAGCCAGCTTACCCATGCCATGTGGAATACTGGTTTCAAGCTGGGTACGAATTTGGCGAGATAACACGGGAGATGTCCCATTGCTGGCAACTGAAATCACCAAAGGCGAACGGTCGACAATGGCAGGAACCATAAAGCGGCAATGCGGTGGATCATCCACACTGTTGACCAGTATTTTCAGCGCTTCACAGTCCTCAAAGACTTGAGTATTCACCGCATAATCATCTGTTGCAGCAATCACTAACCGATAGTCATTGAGTTGAATCTGCGCAGGATATAGCGCTTGGATATATTGCCCTTGGCTTTCTTCAACCAGTTGCAATAAATTTGCATCAATATCAGGAGCAATGATATGAATCACTGCCCCTGCTTTATGTAACAACACTGCCTTACGGTAAGCAATATGCCCACCACCGACAATCAGACAAGGTTGCTGCTGCAACTTTAAAGAGATTGGAAAAATATCCACACACGACCTCAATGAGTTTTATCTGACAGTCTTAAAGCAATTATTGTGCACAAAACTGTGCAGTACATCGACTTTATTAGTCAATGTACTCAGCACCGCCCATATATGGACGAAGCACGGTTGGGATTTCAATCGAACCATCAGCACGTTGGTAGTTTTCCATGACCGCAAGTAAAGTACGACCCACAGCCAAACCTGAACCATTCAGCGTATGCACAAATTCAGTTTTCTTTTGGTCTGCACGGTAACGTGCTTTCATACGACGCGCTTGGAAGTCGCCCATGTTTGAACATGAAGAAATTTCGCGATACGTATTCTGACTTGGTACCCAAACTTCAAGATCGTAAGTTTTAGTCGCACCGAAGCCCATATCACCACCACAAAGGATGATCTTACGGTACGGCAAACCAAGTGCTTTCAAGATCCCTTCAGCATGTCCTGTAAGCTCTTCAAGCGCTTGCATTGAGTCTTCAGGCTTAACAACTTGCACCATTTCAACTTTGTCGAATTGGTGCTGACGAATCAAACCACGTGTATCACGACCGTATGAACCTGCTTCACTACGGAAACATGGCGTATGCGCTGCATATTTCAGTGGTAAACGGTCTGCATCAATGATTTCATCACGCACGAAGTTAGTTACAGGCACTTCCGCAGTTGGAATGAGGTAATACTCTTTTTCACCTTGTAATTTGAATAAATCTTCTTCAAATTTAGGCAATTGGCCTGTACCACGGAGTGAATCAGCATTGACTAAATACGGCACATAAGCTTCGGTATAACCATTTTCCAAAGTATGCGTATTCAACATGAACTGGGTAATCGCACGTTGTAAACGAGCAAGTGGTCCTTTGAGCACGCTGAAACGAGAACCTGTCAATTTGGTCGCTGTTTCAAACTCAAGACCGCCCATCCACTCACCTAAGTCAGTGTGATCTTTAATTTCAAAGTCAAACGTACGCGGCGTACCCCATGTGAGGATTTCCACGTTATCGCTTTCGTCTTTTCCTTCAGGAACAGACTCATCTGGCAAGTTTGGAATGCTGAGTGATTTCGCTTCAAGTTCAGCTTGTAATTCAGACAAAGCGACTTCTGCAGCTTTGATTTCATCACCAATCGCTGACATACGCGTCATAATTTCAGATGCATCACCACCAGCTTTTTTAATTTGGCCAACTTGTTTTGCACCCGAATTACGTTCAGCCTGAAGAGATTCAGTTTTGGATTGAATCTCTTTACGGCGAGCTTCTAGTGATGCCCATTCTTCAACATTCAGTTGTACACCACGTTTTGCTAAGGCTAAATTTACAGCCTCAATATTATTTCTGAGTAATTTCGGGTCGATCATAGCCAATCTTTTGCAAAGAAAAAAACTGGCTATAGTGTAAGCGCTTCAAGCCGAAAAATACAGTCACGCGATCACTAGCTGTGGCTTATTACAGCAATTTTCATGGCTTTTCTTTGCTCGCTTTTTCTCGTTCAGCGGCATAATCGACAAAACTTGGCAAATATTCCGCCTTAATTAAGCCGCTGGCTTGTTGATACGGTAAAACCAATTCAGACATCCCTTCTGCATAAGAGGCTAATTCATATAAGGGATAGACGAACACCACACCTTTGGCACTCATATAATAATTGTCAGTCAGCTTCAATTGCTCACGTGAAATATTATGATCGGACAGCCACATGCTATTGGCACTATATAATGCATCTAATAATTGAGACTCCGTCTTATCCACCACAATATCACTCAGCGCAACCCGCTTTTTTGTTGCCAAATCTAAGGTGATGTATTCATTGTGATACATGCCATGCGCGGCACGCGCTGGGTAGTGATAATTCATCAAGACAAAATCAGCATATTTTCCACGCTGCGCCACATAACGGACATCAGACAAAGTTTCACTGAGCATGTTTTCATCGATCTGTGGCTTTGCTTGCTTCGAGCTTTCAAATGCCACAGGATTGGCTTTTTTCATCCGTTCATCAAAATATTGACTGATCCATGGGACATTGGTTTCCAAGCTGTACAACTGGTATTTGGTGCACCCTTCTTCATCACAAGCAATAGAACGCGCCAATTGTAATGGTCGAACTTTCGCCTCAATCAGTGGCAAGGTCTTTACGACTTGAGCTGGTTTAGCTGTCTCTTCATTTTTTGCAGCGTTACTGTCATTTTGTGGCTGGCATGCGCTGAGCAATCCCGCGCACAACATCATTGCGAAGACAGATCCAATTTTATTGTTATGAAGTAATATCATGATTTACCCGCAGTTAAGTATTCAATAGCACAGACTATACAAAGCACAGCCATAACTTCCCACCACGTTATGTAACTGAACTTGATCCAATAAAAAAACCACCCGAAGGTGGTTTTGAACAACAGACTCATATTATTGGTCAATAATGTCTGTGCCTTTAGGCGGAGTAAAATTAAAGGTTGAAGCTGGAATATTGGTATTTACCTTTGTGTTATTAAAACGTACATAGGTTGTTTGTCCCAAAGAATCTTCTAAGATCATTAGCGTCGGTGCATTTTTCGCACCAAAACTGATCGTTAAACTTTGAAATGCACCATCATCGCTTTTGGGGTACAAGGTATAGTAGGTTTTGCTCTGATTTGGTTGCGTAATACGGTATGACTTACGAATCTGTTCCGTATTCCCTGACAATAATAGTGCAGGGGTATTCGCCACCTGTTCATCTAAAGTCTGACGAACTGCTTGCTGTAAGTCTGGATCATAAATCCAAACCGTTTTGCCCGAAGTCACAATGGTTTGTTTCGCAGGGCTTGTGGTTTCCCAATAGAATTTCCCTGGACGCTCAACTTTCATCACTCCTTTAAAAGTCTGATTCATGTGCTGGGCAGATAAACCTTGTTTCTTCGGCGCTTTAGATGAATTTGTGACTTTGGTGGTTTGCTCAAAGTTAGAACTGATACTTTGAATACCACTCAACTGTTTCACTAAACTCGTCGTGGCTTGTTGCTCCGATGCTGCAACCGGAGCTGCAAATACTGTACTGCTCATAACAGGGCCAAGTGTTACTACACCCACTGTCATTGCATATAAAGTCTTACGAAGCATTTTCATAATCTCACCTTTTATAATTTGCGCAGTCGCAATTTGTTAGATGAGCTATCTTAAATCAAATTTTATGGCTAATAATTGAGAATATAAGAAGATTTGTATATTTATTGGTGCTTAATGTTGTGAAATATCCATCATGATGAAGATAAGATGTGTCCTTTATATATAAAAAAGCCTCTGAATGTGCAGAGGCTTTTCTAACTGAGGTTAAGAATTATCACTGTCATTTCCATTGCCAACCAATTGCTGCACCTGCACCGAAGTCGCCTTCACTATTGGTTGTCACTGCGATTTTATACACATATTTGTTACTATCAGTCACACCACTGAGACCAAAAGCATAACCTTGCTCACCTTCCCATGTACCCACACCGGCACTAAACATGTTGTAGCCAGCATCTGTCGGTTGCGGTAAAGATGCTATCGCAATACTTGATGCAACTGCTGCATAGGTTCGATCTTCGAGTTTTCGCATGTCTCGGTTCAAGGCATTTACACGACTATCGGTATAAGCATTTGCTTGGTTGAGAGTTTGTTGCCCAACTTGGTTCACACAGGTTTTTGCTTCATTCAGGATGTAGGTATCAGCAGCATCCATCACTTCTTTAGAGATCCCATTGGTACCGTTTGTACCTTTAAGGCTGGCCAACCATTGAGTAATGCTACCCTCAAAGCCATTACCAACTGCAACATCATAAGCACTAAAACCTGTTGCACCTGTCATCCCTGTATTACCCATATCGCCTTTTAAGCTCGCGAGCCATTCGGTGATGCTACCGTCAAAACCGTTAACTTGCGCAACTTGATAAGCATTATATCCAGTGGCTCCTGTCTCACCTGTTGCTCCAGTGTCACCTTTCACACCTTGTAAACCTTGGAGGCCCTGTTCACCTTGTGCTCCAGTATCACCTTTCACACCCTGTAAACCTTGTTCACCCTTATCACCCTTAGCTCCTGTGGCACCAGTATCGCCTTTGTCGCCCTTATTTCCTTTGGCGCCAGTTGCTCCAGTATCGCCTTTCACACCTTGGATACCTTGTTCCCCCTTATCACCCTTGGCACCAGTATCGCCTTTGTCGCCCTTATCTCCTTTGGCGCCAGTTGCTCCAGTATCGCCTTTCACACCTTGGATACCTTGCTCACCCTTATCGCCCTTGGCTCCTGTGTCGCCTTTTTCTCCTGGGATGCCCTGTGGCCCCTCTGGACCTATTGGTCCTTGTGGTCCCATAGGACCTGGAGTTCCAGAACCGTGTCCATGTCCGTTACCATTATCATGCGAACCATGACCATATCCATTTCCATTCCCATGTGACTCGTGCCCTTGTCCCTGTTCTTGATGATTATCCCCTTGGGTTGCCCATGCAGCATTCCCCATGGCCAATACAATACTCAACAACAATAATTTCGGAGTAAGTCTTAGATTCGTAACAACGCCGCAATTCTCAGTGTTTGACCCATGAGAAATACGCAACGCTGTCTCTTTCATCATATGGTTTTTTTCAATTTGACTGTTTTGTTTTGCAACAACCATATGGCAGCAGGATTTTTCCAAGACTTTTGTGAATATTCTGTTCATGTCTGTCTGCCTTTCTTTTACTTTTACATTATTATTACGCTCCTATTTTTTGTGACGTATATCACCACTTACTGGTATTTAGTGTTTTTATTCAAATTAAAAAATGCAAAGAAAATGAGCTAACAATATGAATAGACGAAAAAAAACCCACAAAATGTGGGTTTTTCTTACTATTAAAACTTACGCTTCAACAGTTACGTAGCGACGGCCAAACTGACCTTTCACTTCGAATTTTACTACGCCGTCAGCGGTTGCAAACAAAGTATGGTCACGGCCCATACCAACGTTTTGACCTGCGTGGAATTCTGTACCACGTTGACGAACGATGATGTTACCAGCAGTCACAGATTGACCACCGTAAATTTTAACACCAAGCATTTTAGGGTTCGAATCACGACCGTTCTTAGTCGAACCACCGGCTTTTTTAGTTGCCATGTCTCATTACTCCTCGTGATTAGCCTGAAATAGCTGTAATTTTCAACTCAGTGAACCATTGACGGTGACCTTGTTGTTTACGGTAGTGTTTACGACGACGCATTTTTACAATACGGATTTTGTCGTGACGACCATGGCTAACTACTTCAGCAGTTACAGTAGCGCCAGCAACAACTGGAGCACCGATTTGAATGCTGTCACCATTTACTAGCATTAATACGTCATCAAACGTAATAGTTGCGCCAGTTTCAGCTTTCAACAATTCAACTTTAAGGGTTTCACCCTCTACAACACGGTGCTGTTTACCACCGCTTTGGATTACTGCGTACATAATGTACTCCAAACATGCCCGTGTCGTCGTGCCGATAAAGGAAGATATCGATCTTAATACGAACGCCACTGGGGTTAATCAAGGGCAAGGATTTTAAGTGATATTGACTCAAACAACAAGAGATTTGCCGAACTTATTAGACTAAATTAACGATTATTTAATAATCGAGAAAAACTCAATCAACAAATTACAGTTCAACTCTGGCTTGACTTTGCTTACAATGAAATAGATTTTTAAAATCAATCCGCTATAGTATGGATGAATTGATTTTAAAAATGTAAATAAGCCTACAAATGCAGTACGCTTATACATTGGGGAAATAAGGAACTGTCTTTCGTAAAATAAAGCCTCGCACACTAGCGAGTCTTATTTATGATTGAAATGAATCATTTAGACAGGTATCCCTATTTACACAATACTGGTAATGCTGATTTTTATCACTTTATATAGATGAGGCCGCTCTTCAAATGACCATCGACTTTAAGCAAGATATTCTCGCCCCTGTAGCTCAAGACTTTGCCACGATGGACACATTTATTAATGAAGGCATTACCTCTAAAGTGGCATTAGTCATGGCGGTGAGTAAACATGTGGTTGAAGCAGGTGGTAAACGCATGCGTCCCATTATGTGTTTATTGGCTGCCAAAGCCTGTGGTGCAGAAGACTTGGAACGCCAGCGCAAACTTGCTGCCATCATTGAAATGCTGCATACCGCAACCTTAGTCCATGATGATGTGGTCGATGAATCTGGCTTACGTCGTGGTCGCCCAACGGCCAACGCGACTTGGAACAATCAGACCGCTGTACTGGTGGGTGACTTTCTAATTTCACGTGCCTTTGATTTGTTGGTCGATCTCGGTGATATGACCTTACTCAAAGATTTTTCTACAGGGACTTGTGAAATCGCTGAAGGTGAAGTGCTACAACTTCAAGCACAGCACCAACCTGAAACCACAGAACAAACGTATTTAGATATTATTCACGGTAAAACCTCACGTTTATTTGAACTGGCAACTGAAGGGGCTGCCATTCTTTCAGGCACACCGCAGTACCGTGAACCGCTGCGTTTATTTGCAGGCCACTTTGGCAATGCCTTTCAAATCATTGATGATATTTTAGATTACACCTCAGATGCTGAAACATTAGGTAAAAATATTGGCGATGATTTAATGGAAGGTAAACCAACTTTGCCGTTAATCTCAGCATTGAAAAATACAACGGGTGAAGAACATGACGTTGTTCGTCGAAGTATTGCAACAGGCGGAACAGCGGATCTTGATCAAGTGATTGCGATCGTAAACAGTTCTGGCGCGCTAGATTACTGTCGACAACGGGCGCATGAAGAAACCGAAGCAGCACTTCAAGCCTTACAGGCTTTACCTGACAGCCAATATCGTCAAGCACTGGTCAATTTAACCCAACTGGCTTTACATCGAATTCAATAACAAATGATGCTTTAAAATGTTTTAACTTGCCTATGCATATAAAATTTAATGATCTGTTTTTTCAAATGCAGCAACAGCTTGAGCAACCTCAAGCTGTTTTAAATGATCAACTTTTAATTGAGTTGGTGGAGCGTATTCGTCCAACGGATGCGTATCAAATCGATGAAATCCATCAAAAATTTCAAGCGCTCATTCAAGCATTACTCATCACTCCCGATGCCGCATCGACCTTACAAAGCTTTGTGCTGCGGCTTATTTCCCAATATAAACAAACCAGTCTTTATGCCGACACAGGCATATTGTCTTTAGATGGGTTTTGGAATCAATTGTCACAGCGTTTAGGGGCACATTTTCTTCCGCTGATTAATGACGAAACTCAACTACAGGATTTAGTCCGTCGCGTTTTCCCCAATCGAAGTGATAAATATTGGCTCGATAACATCCGAGACAGTGACTGGCTACAACTGTTGAACCTGCTCAATCACGGGCATGCCAATCAAAAAGAAAAAGTCAAAATTCGCAGTGAAGTGATTAAAGCCATTACTGTGCTTTCTTATCGAATTAGTGGTATTGGTTTATATCCAGAGTTTATTAATGCGCATCCTGAACTGACCGAATATGAATCGCCTTTTTTAGTGCAGAACCGCGAAATTATCGAGTTCATTCAACAGTATAAAAAGGCACATCAAGAGGCAGAAACCTCCAGTGTGGTTGCCCCACCCGACGCCTCTCAAGCACTGGTCATGATTGAACAGTGTCGTGATGTGGTATTAAAAATTCGCCGTGCGACCAAACGCATTGGGGTCAGTGTCAGTTTAACCTATCTGATTTCCTTACTTGAGCAATGCTTAGACCGTGTCGAACTGTTGCTCAATTTAATTGTAGAAGAAGGCGAAGCACACTATGAAGCGGTGAGTCTGCTCTTAGTCGACATTACTGCTGCGATTTATAGTGAACGGAGTGTGCGCTCTTTACTGACGACCAATAGTGAATTGATTGCTTTACAGGTGACTGAAAATGCCAGTAAAACGGGCGAACACTATGTAAGTACAGACAAACAAGGCTTTTTAGCCATGTATAAGTCCGCAGCGGGTGCGGGTGTCATCATTGCAACCATGGCGACTCTAAAAATCTTGTCTGCACGAATGATCATGGCGCCGCTCATGCAAGCCTTTGTTTACAGTATGAATTACTCACTGGGGTTTATGCTGATTCATGTGTTGCACTTTACCGTAGCAACAAAGCAACCAGCGATGACAGCAGCGGCACTCGCGGCAACGGTACAACAGCGCAAAGGTTCAAAAACAGCGCAAATTGCTGAATTAGCAGCGCTGATTATTAATATTATTCGCACCCAATTTATTGCTATTTTGGGCAATATCTCAATTGCCATCCCTGTTGCCGCCTTTATTACATGGGCATGGGCAACGGGCATGCATGAACCGCTACTCAACCATGCAAAAGCCAGCAAAACACTACACGACCTGAATCCATTTACCTCTTTAGCCATTCCCCATGCTGCTATTGCTGGCGTGTGTTTATTTTTGTCAGGTCTGCTGGCGGGTTATTTTGACAATATGGCAGTCTACCGCAAAGTTGGTCCTCGCTTAAAAGCACACCCCCGTCTCAAAACCATCATGCGACAAGAACGACTCGACAAATTTGCAGGCTATATAGAGCGTAACTTAGGTGCGTTGGCGGGTAATTTTCTGTTCGGGATTATGTTAGGAAGTATGGGAACCATTGGTTATATTTTGGGTTTACCCCTAGATATTCGCCATATTGCCTTTGCTTCAGCAAACTTCATTCAAGGCCTGATGAATATTAATGGTAGTCCTGAGATTGGCTTGATTATTGTATCTTTCCTCGGGGTACTCGCTATTGGTCTGACGAACTTATTTGTTAGTTTTACCCTCACGATTATTGTGGCTTTACGCGCACGTCGGGTCCGTTTTGAACAGTGGAAACCGTTAGCAAAATTGGTTTTAACCCATTTTCTAACGCGACCAAGTGACTTCTTTTGGCCACCGAAAGTACCTCTTGAAGTTGAGGAAAGTTCGAACAATACAAAACACCATACAAAATGATTTTGTACCGATTTTGAGCTCTTGTTACACTGTAAACAAAATTTTATACATGATTAATCAACACTTGAATTAAAGTGTACTGATGAGTACACTTTAACCCAGTAAATAACCGCGCTTAAATCGGTTGAAATGACACGAGTTCCAGCATGCCTTACTTGTTGCTTTTTATCGGTATTATTTTATTTATAATCAGTGTATTAGCTCTAAGCACTCAACCACTCACCGATTTAGATCTGGCGATGGTCGAATATTTCAGCACATTAAGAACTGAGCCTATAGATAAACTTGCAATACTTTTATCAGTACTCGGTGGCATGCCGTTTGTATTATTTCTAACCACTCTATGGTGTTTCCATCGTGCATGGTATAAAAAGTATAGAGATGTTGTTTTTATTGGTTTAGGCGTTGTTGGAAGTATTGCTTCTGCTTGGCTACTTAAATTTCTAATTTCAAGACCACGCCCACCAGAAATGTTTCACCTAGTAACGAGCTATGGTGCTTCCTTTCCGAGTGCGCACAGTATGTATGCTGCCACTTTGGCGTGTCTTGCCATTTTCTTAAGTCGACCATTTCCTGCACATCGTTATGTTGTATGCATTGCTCTTTTATGGATGCTGATGATGGGAATTTCAAGGGTCTATCTTGGAGTACATTTTCCGTCCGACGTTCTCGCAGGTTGGAGCATTAGTATTATCTGGATTTCACTGCTTTACATCTTGTGCGGCAGATATACCCAATTAAATACACATTATTTTTAGATAAGAATCTAATCGAGGTGGAACAATGATGTCGGCAAAGCTTTGGGCCCCAGCCCTTACCGCTTGCGCATTAGCAACGAGTATTGCACTTGTTGGTTGTAGCAAAGACCCAAAAGATGCGCAGCAAGCTGGCGCTTCTCAACAAACGCCACCTACTGAAGTCGGTGTCATTGTTGCACAACCACAAAATGTAGAACAATCTGTAGAGTTATCTGGCAGAACCACGGCATTTGAAATCTCTGAAGTTCGCCCACAAACGAGTGGAATCATTCTAAAACGTTTGTTTGCGGAAGGCAGTTATGTACGTGAAGGTCAAGCACTTTATGAACTTGATGCTCGTACCAACCGCGCAACATTTGATAATGCCAAAGCAGCATTATTACAACAAGAAGCGAATTTAAGCACACTCAGAACCAAACTAAATCGTTATCAGCAACTGGTTTCAAGCAACGCTGTTGCGAAACAGGACTATGACGACTTAGTGGGTCAAGTAAAGGTTGCTGAGGCACAAGTGGCCGCAGCACGTGCTCAAGTTAAAAATGCTGAAGTGGACTTAGGTTATTCAACCATACGCTCACCAATTTCAGGTCAAACCAACCGCTCTACAGTTACTGCGGGTGCTTTGGTGACTGCAAACCAAACAGAGCCATTGGTGACAATTCAACGTTTAGACCCAATCTATGTTGATATCAACCAATCTAGTTCTGAACTTCTTCGTTTACGTCAACAATTGAGTAAAGGTAGCTTAGACAGCAGTAACAACACCCGTGTGAAACTGAAACTTGAAGATGGCAGTGACTATCCAATCGAAGGCCGCTTAGCGTTCTCTGATGCCAGTGTCAACCCAGATACAGGGACAGTGACGATTCGTGCGGTGTTCCCGAACCCGAATCACTTGTTGCTTCCTGGTATGTTTGCCAATGCACAAATCGTTCAAGGCGTAATCCCGAATGCGATGTTAGTGCCGCAAATTGCAGTGACTCGCACACCAACAGGTCAAGCGATGGCAATGATTGTGAATGACAAAGGCGTAGTAGAGCCTCGTCAAATCACTACAGTTGGTATTCAAGGCCAAGACTGGATTGTAACTGAAGGCCTTAAAACAGGTGAAAAAGTTATTGTTGACGGAATAGCGAAAGTTAAAGCTGAACAGAAAGTTGTTGCGAAACCGTATCAACCTAAAGCAGCAGCACCTCAAGCTCCAACAACGGATGCTAAAAAGACAGAAGCTGGTGCGAAAACTGAACAAAAAGCTACTTCAAACGCATAAGGGGTAGACTGAATGGCTCAATTTTTTATTCATCGCCCCATTTTTGCGTGGGTGATTGCACTGGTGATTATGTTGGCGGGTATTATCACGCTGACAAAAATGCCGGTTGCCCAATATCCGACGATTTCACCGCCCTCGGTGACAATCTCTGCAACTTATCCGGGTGCTTCTGCACAGACTGTTGAAAACACAGTCACTCAGATCATTGAACAACAAATGAATGGTCTGGATGGTCTACGTTATATCTCTTCAAACAGTGCGGGTAACGGTCAAGCGTCTATTAACTTAAACTTTGAACAAGGCATCGATCCTGATATTGCTCAAGTTCAAGTACAGAATAAACTACAATCGGCAACGGCGCTTTTACCTGAAGATGTACAACGTCAAGGTCTAAAAGTCACCAAGTCTGGTGCGAGCTTTATGCAAGTTCTTGCATTTTACTCTCCAGATGGAAGCTTATCTGCTGCCGACATTAAAGACTATGTAAACTCAAACATTTCTGAACCGCTGAGCCGTGTTGCAGGTGTGGGTGAAGTCCAAGTTTTTGGTGGTTCATACGCGATGCGTATTTGGCTTGATCCAGCGAAAATGACCAGCTTACAAATTACTCCAAGTGATGTTGCAACTGCCATTAATGCGCAAAACTCACAAGTTGCTGTGGGTCAACTCGGTGGTGCTCCATCAATTCAGGGACAAGTTCTGAATGCTACGGTCAATGCGCAAAGTATGTTGCAGACGCCTGAGCAGTTTAGAAATATATTTTTGAAAAATACAGCCTCAGGTGCTCAAGTTCGCTTAGGCGATGTTGCTCGTGTTGAACTCGGTTCAGATAACTATCAGTTCGACTCTAAATTTAATGGTAAGGCTGCTGGCGGTGTTGCGATTAAACTGGCAACTGGTGCAAATGCACTAGATACAGCAGCGGCTGTAGAAAAGCGCCTGAGTGAACTTCGTAAAAACTACCCAAATGGTTTAAAAGATCAACTGGCTTATGACACCACACCGTTTATTAAGCTGTCGATTGAAAGTGTTGTACACACGTTGATTGAAGCTGTCGTGTTGGTATTCATTGTCATGTTCTTATTCTTACAGAACTGGCGTGCCACGATTATTCCAACATTGGCTGTTCCAGTGGTTGTATTGGGCACATTTGCTGTCATTAACATCTTCGGTTTCTCAATCAACACGCTCACCATGTTTGCGATGGTCTTAGGGATTGGTCTTCTGGTCGATGATGCGATTGTTGTGGTGGAAAACGTCGAACGGGTAATGCAAGAAGAACACCTCGACCCTGTAGCTGCGACCGAAAAATCAATGCAACAGATTTCTGGTGCCTTGGTCGGTATTACCAGTGTATTAACTGCGGTATTCGTACCGATGGCATTCTTTGCAGGTACAACCGGTGTTATTTACCGTCAGTTCTCGATTACGCTAGTTACCGCAATGATTTTGTCACTGATCGTGGCATTAACATTCACTCCTGCCCTGTGTGCAACCTTGTTAAAACAACACGATCCGAATAAAGCAGAAAGTAATAATATTTTTGCGCGTTTCTTCCGTTGGTTTAACAGCAGCTTTGAAAAGCTATCCGTAAAATACCAAGGTGGTGTCAACCGTATGACCCATCATAAAGTATTTTCTGGTGTGGTTTATTTACTGGTGATTGCAGGCTTAGTTGGCCTATATAAAGCTTTACCATCCTCATTCTTGCCTGACGAAGACCAAGGCGTCGTCATGACTTTAGTTCAGCTTCCACCAAGTGCAAGCCTTGAACGTACCGATAAAGTCATCACCACAATGACAGACTATTTCATGAATAAAGAAAAAGAACATGTAGAGTCTATCTTTACTGTTTCTGGTTTCTCATTCACAGGTGTTGGTCAAAACGCAGGTCTTGCCTTTATCAAGCTGAAGGACTGGAGTGAGCGTACGACACCTGAGTCGCAAATTGGTGCCATCATCCAACGTGGTATGGCATTGAATATGATTGTGAAAGACGCATCTTACATCATGCCATTACAGTTACCTGCAATGCCTGAATTAGGTGTATCTGCTGGTTTTGACATCCAATTAAAAGATGCGAGTGGTCAAGGTCATGAAAAACTGATTGCTGCACGTAATGCGATTTTAGGTATGGCAGCACAGGATAAACGCCTTACAGGTGTGCGTCCAAATGGTCAAGAAGATACACCTCAGTATCAAATTAGTATTGACCAAGCACAAGCAGGCGCAATGGGTGTCAGTATTGCGGATATCAATACAACCATGAGCATGGCTTGGGGTGGTTCATATATTAATGACTTCGTAGACCGTGGTCGTGTGAAAAAAGTCTATGTGCAAGGCGAAGCAAATGCACGTATGATGCCTGAAGACTTGAACAAGTGGTATGTACGTAATAGTAGCGGCACAATGGTTCCTTTCTCAGCATTTGCAACAGGCGAATGGACTTATGGTTCACCACGTCTAGAGCGTTATAACGGTGTATCTTCTGTAAACATTCAAGGTACTCCAGCACCGGGCGTAAGTTCGGGTGATGCAATGCTCGCGATGGAAGAAATTATTGGTAAGTTACCATCTATGGGCTTACAAGGTTTCGACTATGAATGGACAGGCTTATCTTTAGAAGAACGTGATTCGGGCAATCAAACAGCTCCGCTGCTTGTTCTTTCAATGCTTATCGTCTTCTTATGTCTTGCCGCATTGTATGAAAGTTGGTCTATCCCTGTTTCAGTATTGCTAGTTGTACCACTCGGTATTCTTGGTGCATTTGCACTGACATGGTTAGGTATGATCATTAAGGGCGATCCAAACTTATCGTTCAACATCTACTTCCAAGTTGCGATTGTTGCCGTGATTGGTCTTTCTGCGAAAAATGCGATCTTGATCGTAGAGTTTGCAAAAGAGTTGCAAGAACAAGGTGAAGACTTGTTTGATGCAACCCTTCATGCTGCAAAAATGCGTTTACGCCCAATTATCATGACCACCCTTGCATTCGGTTTTGGTGTCCTTCCGCTTGCCCTTTCAACAGGTGCTGGTGCAGGTAGCCAACACTCGGTAGGCTTTGGTGTCCTTGGTGGTGTAATTAGTTCTACACTGTTGGGTATTTTCTTCATTCCAGTATTCTTTGTTTGGATTCGTAGTATTTTCAAATACAAACCTAAGAAACAAAATAATCAGGAGCAAACATCGTGATGCAAAAAGTATGGTCTATTTCAGGTCGTAGCATTGCGGTATCTGCACTTGCGCTTGCTTTGACTGCATGTCAAAGCATGCGTGGTCCAGAACCCGTCGCTCAAGCGGATATCCCAACAGGATATATTGGTTCAACGACAGGTCCATCTGTTGCAGAACAAGGCTATAAAGACTTTTTTGCTGATCAGCGTTTAGTCCAAGTCATCGAGTTAGCACTAGCCAATAACCGTGATCTCCGTACGGCGACTTTAAATATTCAACGTGCTCAGCAAGCGTATCAAATTAGCGAAAACAACCAACTACCAACCATTGGTGCAAGTGGTAGTGTTCTTCGCCAAGATACACTCAGCAGCAACAAACCCATGACAACCTATAATGTTGGCCTTGGCGTAACTGCTTATGAGTTAGACTTTTGGGGTCGTGTTCGTAGCTTAAAAGACAATGCTTTAGACAGCTATTTGGCAACTCAAAGTGCACGTGATGCAACACAAATTTCGTTGATTGGTCAGGTTGCACAAGCATGGCTGAGCTATTCGTTTGCCAATGCTAACTTAAAACTGGCAGACCAAACCTTAAAAGCACAGCTTGAATCATACAATCTGAACAAAAAACGTTTTGATGTAGGCATCGACAGCGAAGTTCCTGTACGCCAAGCGCAAATTTCGGTTGAAACCGCACGTAATGACGTTGCGAACTACAAGACTCAACTTGCACAAGCACAGAACTTACTCAACCTGTTGGTGGGTCAGCCTGTTCCTGCAAACTTATTGTCTCCTCAACCTGTGAAACGCATTACCCAAAGTACGGCGTTGACAGCGGGCTTGCCAAGCGACTTGTTAAATAACCGTCCTGATGTCCGTGCTGCGGAATATCAATTATCTGCTGCGGGTGCCAACATTGGTGCAGCAAAAGCACAGTTATACCCAACCATCAGCTTAACGGGTACAGCGGGTTATGCATCGACAGATTTAAGCGATTTGTTTAAATCAGGTGCCTTTGTATGGTCACTTGGCCCAAGCTTAGATATTCCAATCTTTGACTGGGGCACACGTCGTGCCAATGTGAAGATTTCAGAAACTGACCAAAAAATTGCGTTGTCAGATTATGAAAAAACCATTCAAACCGCTTTCCGTGAAGTGAATGATGCCTTGGCAGTACGTGAAAATATTGGTGACCGTCTAGCAGCGCAACGTCGTCTGGTCGACGCAACCAACACCACCTATAAACTTTCAACGGCTCGCTTCCGTGCAGGTATTGATAACTACCTGACTGTACTTGATGCACAGCGTACATCGTACTCAGCGGAACAAGGTTTGTTATTGCTTGAACAAGCAAACTTGAACAACCAAGTTGAAGTGTATAAAACCCTCGGTGGCGGCGTTAAAGCCAACACGACGGATCAAGTGGTGAAACAGCCTTCTTCTTCAGATGTGAAATACAACAAAACAGCAAACTAAGGTTTGCAACATCAAAAGCTCACTTCGGTGGGCTTTTTTATTGCTTTTTGCTGGGCTTTTTCCTATCTTCAAAGATAATCAAATCATTTGAATATTGAACATTATGCTTTTAAGTAACCTTGAGTCTGTTCCTGGACATCGCATTTCTCAACAACTGGATGTGGTCTATGGCAGTACGGTTCGAAGTAAACATGTCGGGCGTGACTTCTTGGCAGGTTTAAAAAATATTGTCGGTGGTGAGCTCACTGCCTATACCGAGCTTTTAGAAGAATCCCGCCAAGAAGCCATGAATCGTATGATTGCAAAAGCACAAGGCTTAGGGGCCAATGCCATTGTAGGTATTCGTTTTTCAACCTCAAATATTGCCCAAGGTGCCTCTGAGTTATTTGTTTATGGCACTGCAGTCCGTGTCACACCGTTACACAACCATCTCCCCGATCCATTTCCAACACAGGCCTAAGCAATGGAAAGTTTAGTTTTCCAACTGCTGATCTTTGCGGTGCTCTTTAGCGTCGGTTTTGGCTTTGGTCGCTACAATGAACGTAAACATTTGGCGGAGCTTGAACAGAATGAGAAGCGTCTTGCCTACATTACCGTGGGTAATTTACGCAAAGTAAGCTTCGAACAGTCTGGGCACATGATCAGCAGCAATGTTGTGATTTCTCATGACTATTTCAAATATGTATTGGCGACCGTGCAAAACTTTTTTGGGGGTAGACTCACCAGCTATGAAAGTGTCGTCGATCGTGCCCGTCGCGAAGCGATTGTCCGACTCAAACTTGAAGCGGAAAAACACGGCGCAACGCATATCGCTTGCATAAGACTGGCGACTACCGAAATGGGCATGCAAGGTGGTATGGTCGAAGTCTTTGCTTATGGGACCGCCATTCAAAGTCCTTAAACAGCGACTATTGACCAATCATCCATTCACTAAACTCAAACAGCATGAACATTCAAAATAGCTCATGCTCCCTCACCTTCTATCGTACATTCGGATGGCAGATTGCTCACTAGAGCATAATTCTCTCCACTGAACACAATAAAAATGGACATTACCTACACTATAAATAGGTCACAGATAATGAAATCTTTAACCCTGAAAATAAGTATGGCTGTACTCAGCATGATTCCACTTGTAGCCAAAGCTGAATTAATTGTACTGGCATCGCCTCAAAGTAATGATGCTTACTATGCAAAAATGATTGATAGTATTTTTGATTTTCACGTCGATTATGCAAAAAAAATTATTAAAAATGGAGACAATGTCGTTGTTCTGACGGACAAAGGCCTCTACCCCGACTATGTCAAAGCCTTGGGCAAAAAGCATGTGGCAATCGCACCGATGCATGACATTTGGATGCACGACTTCAGCAGCGCTAATCCAGCTCAACCCGTCATGTTCCGCTACACTGCCGCAGGACAAGGTGGCGCTAAAAAAGGTCAGACCATTTCTGATGAAGTGCAAGATGAGTTTAAATACTATAGTCAAAAAGCAGGCTTACAGTTTACTCAAAGCAAGCTATTGAATGATGGCGGAAACTGGGTTGAAAATGGTTATGGTAATGTCTGAACCGTACCGGGTTTGTCGGAGGCTTTTTTATTTAAGTTAGGCCACCTGACCTAACGGGTTAATCTTATCATAGTACATTGCTTCAAACTCAAAAGGCGATACATAACCCAGTGCACTGTGTACACGCTTTTTATTGAACCAATATACCCAG